>NZ_JBCLUZ010000004.1:0-168535 GCF_039548395.1 Luteimonas changyuni | reverse complement strand
GGAGGCAGGGGGGATGCCCAGAGCCGGCCATGGATGGCCGGCGGCCGGAACTGGGAGCAGGATGCGCATATTCCGGCTGGGCATCCCCCCTGCCTCCACGGCGGGCAGCGCGCACCCTCCCGGAGCAATCACCCGCAAGCTCCACGCAGTCGGGAGAAGAACCTTTTTTTGCGGTCTCCTCCCACGCGGGGTCGCACGCCCGCGGCCTCCGGCCGGAAGCCGAGGGCCCGAGGCTAGCTGCGGCGAGCGGCACGCTCCAGCCACCACAGCGCGGCGGCGGCCAGCAGCCAGGCCAGGAACCAGGGCCAGCGCGGGCCGGCGGCGGTGGTGGACCTGGCTTCGGCCACCGTGGCTGGCGAGGCGGGCGTGGCGGTGCCGGCCAGGCGCAGCGTGGCGTCCCGTCGCGCTCGCGCCGCGAGGCCCGGCAAGGCATCCGACGCGTGCACGTACAGCATGGGCGCGGCTTCACCCTCGCCCGCGCGATGCCAGCCGCTGTCCCGCGGCCAGACCGCGGCGCAGCCGTCGGCAAGGGGATCGGCGCGGGGATGCAGGCGGCTGCCGTCCCGGGCAACCAGGGCGGAGCCGGGCGCGAAGTCGCAGAGCGTGGCGCGCCGGCCGGCGCGAGCGATGCCTTCGAAGCGCGGCTGCCTGGCGGCGCCGGCGCGGGCAAGCGTGGCCGCTGCTTCGCTCCACAGGCGGGCGTGTCGCAGGCCGTGGCCGGTGAGCACGAGGCGGAAGCTCTGGTCGAGGTTCCAGACCGCGATCCGGCCGCGTCCCGATGGCCGCCAACGCGCCAGCGACGCGCCGGACGCGTCGTCGAGCAGGGACACCGAGCCGTCGGCGAGGATCGGATACGGCTGGCGTGCGAGCGCAGGGGCTGCGTCGCCGCTGGCCTCGCCCGAGGGCGGAGGCGTGGTAGCGGCGGCAGCGGCAGTGGGCGCGGTGACCGCATCCAGGAGCACGTCGGCATCGAGCGCGGGATCGCCCGGTCCGAGCGTGAAACCGAGCTGGCGCAGGAGGTCGCGGGTGGCAGCGTCGGGCGTGACGGTGATGCGCAGCATCAGGCCCAGGCCCTGGTCGACCGCGGCCAGCACGGCGCGGCGCGCGGGTGCTCCCAGGCCGTTCCAGCCGCGCTCGTCGACGATGACGAGGTCGAAGCCCGACAGGCTGTCGGGGTCGAAGGCGAGTGGCGTGTCGCCCACGGCCACGCCGCCGCCCAGCGCCATGCGGCTGTGCAGGACCAGGCCGGCATCGCTGGCCCAGCGTCGCAGGTACTTCAGTTCCGGATTCGGTGCGCCGGAGAGCAGCAGCAGGCGTGCGCCGTCGCCGGCCCGTGCATCGACCGGAATTTCGGCTTCGGCTTCGACCTCGCCCGCGAGCCGCAGCCTGTAGATGGCCGGGCCGGATGCCCTCACGGGGGCCTGCAAGCGGAAGCGGCCTTCGTCGTCCGCTGTCGCGCGGTCCTGGACGGTGCCGGCGGGGTCGAGCAGTTCCACGCCGCCTGTCACCGCATCCTGCAGGCGGCCGGTGACGCGCAGCATGCCTCCGCTGGCCACGCGCGCCGGCGCATGCAGCGCGACGAGGCCCGGCGGCAGCGGTGGCGGATCGAATGCGAGCGGCAGGCCCCGGGTGGCCTCGCGATCGCGTGCCTCCAGTCCGCTGCCGAGGACGTGCAACCGGCCCGCCTGTGGATGCCGGCGCAGGGCAGTGGCAAGGTCGGGCATGCGCTGCGCAGCCGCGGCGTCGATCGCTTCGCTGCCTGCCTCGGGCAGGGCGACGAGCAGGGCGCCATCGCGCGCCGCCTGGCGCGCCTGGGCCGGGTCGGTCCCGGCGGTCATGAGCGCCAGGCTGGCCTGTTGGATCGAACGCCCGGGCGGCAGCAGCGCTGCATACAGCAGCGCGGCGCAAGCGCACTGCAGCAGCAGGATGGCGGCAAGATGCCCGGCGCCGGGTCGCCGCTGCGGCGGCAGGCGGCGCCAGCGCAGGCTGCGGCGCAGCGAGCCGGCCACGGCCGCCAGCGCCAGCACGAGGGCGATGGTGGTGGCGAAGCTCATTCGCCGCCGTCCCCGTGCAGCGCATCCAGATAGGCCTTGCCGGCGGCATCGGGGCCGGTGCGCTGGAGCGGCACCGCCGCGGGTGGCCGGGTCAGTGGCCAGAGCAGGGCGCGGAGGCGGGCACGGCAGTCGTCGCAGGCAGGGTCGCGCTGCACGGCATCGACTGCGGCCATCACCGCCAGCGGGTCGCTGCTGCGCTCGCCGTTGGCCGCCAGCCAGGCCTGCAGGGCACCCGGGTCGATGCTGCCGTCGGCGGGCGGCGCGGCGAGGCCGCGCCAGAGCGCGGCGGGGACGTCTTCCTCCAGCCGGGCAGGCGCCAAAGGCGCGCGCCGACTGGCGATGCCCTCGCGATCACCCGAGAGCCGCCGGCCGAAGTCGACGGGCGGCAGCCCGGTGCCGGTGCGCGCGAGATGGATGCGGTCAGCCTGCTGGATCTCCTTGACCAGGACCAGGGCGCGGTTCGCAGCCGGCAGCGCGTCGCGCGGGCGCGCCTGGCGCAGGGCGAGTTCGGACTGCCACATCTCGCCCAGTGCGCGGCGCAGCAGGGCGCGCGTCTTCGGGGCGAGCAGGGTCGCGGCTTCGGGGATGTCGTGGACGTGGCCGAATTCCTCGAGCACGTCGCCGGCCTTGCCGAATCCGGTGCGGCCCGGCTCGCCCGCTGGAGGCGCAGCGCCGGACGCATGTCCGTGGCCATGTCCCTCGCCGTCCCCGGTCGCCTTGCCGCCGGGCCCGCTGTCGTCGTCGCTGTCGTGTCCGCGGGCCTGGTCCTGCGCGGCGGACACCATCTCGCGCCATGCGTCGGCTTCGTCCTCGGCGTCGCTGGTCGGCAGCAGGATGGGCGGAGGCGGCAGGTCGTCGGCATCGATCCCTGCGGCCGAAGGCAGCGTCGGCGCGCCCTCGCTCACCTCGCCGAGGAACTGTCCGTAGCGCAGCCGCAGCAGGCGCTGGTCCACCGCGATCGCATCCGAGCGCGCGCCGAAGGCCTCGTCGTCCAGCTGCGGCCGCGCCGCGATCAGGGCCTCGGCATCGATGATGATCTGGCGCTGGCTGGCGAAGTAGGCGGGCAGCACCTTCTGCAGCACGCCGTCCATGCCGCTGTCCTCGCCGGCCTGCGGCGGCGGCCAGCGGAGGATGTGGCTGGCACTGCGCGCGGACTGCGCGCGCCCGGGGCGATTGTCATGCACAACGAAGTACACGATCAGGTCATCGCCTTCGGCGAGGCCGAGCGCGTCGAGGTCGAGCTGATGCGAGAACCGCCGGCGGTGCCTGTCTCCGCGCCCGCCGAGCTGCCGGACTTCATCGCGGAACCGGATGTCCTCGCCGCTGCCCTCGGTCATGGTGAGGTGCATCTCGGCGCTGGCGGCAAGGCCGTGGTCATCTTCGGCCTCGAAGTTCAGCGTCCAGCGCCGCTGCCCTGGCGTGCGCAGGCTGAGGGTCCGTGCCGGGGCGGTGACCCGGATCGATGGCGGGAGGTCGCGGATGACGTCGATGCGGTGCAGCGCATCGTCCCGCCAGGGCAGGCTGGCGCTGGCGACGATGCGATACAGGCCGGGCTGCCCGGCGACCGCGTCCGCGCGCCAGCGCCCGCCATCGCGTTCGAGCGCGATCCGCCGGCCGTCGATGAACTCCAGCGCCACCGCATCGGGCGGGGTGTTGAAGCGCAGCGTCCATGCGAGCGTCGTGCCCTCGGGGACCTTGGCATCCAGGACCGCTTCCTCCCGGCCTGGCAGCCGGGTATAGGCCGGCGGGGTGATGCCAAGGCGGTATTCCAGCAACTCGATCGCGACCGGGGTGGTCGCCGCGGCGGCGCGGGTGTCGCTCCCGCCCGGGGAAGCGTCGGCGGGCGATGCGGCCGGCCAGAGCAGGATGGCCGCGGTCAGCAGGGCGGCGGCCGCGGCGCTGGCCAGGATGCGGGCCAGCGGCCAAGGCGTGCGGACGCCGGCGACCGTGGCGGAAGGCAGTCGCTGCAGGATGCGATCGCGCTGCAGCCTGGCCAGCGGCGGCAGGCTGGCGCCATCGTCGGCGAGCAGGGCGCTGCTGTCTTCGAGCTGTGGCTGGCTGGCGTCGAGATGGCGCTGCAGCCAGCTGCGGTCGAGCGTCCGGCTGGACCACCAGGCCCCCGCCAGGGCGAGCAGCAGGGCGGCAGCCGCGCTGGCCGCGAGCAGCGCCGGGCGTCCATGGCCGAGCCGCCAGGCCAGGGCGGCCGCGACGGCCACCCAGGGCAGGGCGGGCGCCAGCGTGGCCGCGAACCGGCGACGCCGCGCGGCACGCAGCAGCTGCGCGAAGGCGTCCCTGCTCATGCCCCGCGCTCCCGCCGCGGTCCTGCCGCCAGCCAGCGCTCGAGCAGGAACAGCAGGGCGATTGCCAGCGCCAGCCAGGGCGAAAGGTCGCGCAGGGCCTGCGGCCAGGGACCGACATCCGCCAGCAGCGGCGCATGTTCGGCGGCGAGCACGCGCGATGGCGCGGGTGGCGGCTCGATGGCGACGCGCAGCCGCTGCGGGAAATCGGCGTCCAGCAGGGCCGGCAGTGCCGCGGCGGCCAGCGGTCGCGTCCATTGCAGGGCGCGGCCGCGGCCGAGCCTGGCCGCCCGCAGCAGTGGCTGGCCGTGTTCGTCTTCCCAGATCGACGCGGCGTCTTCCAGTCCCGGCAGCAGCGCGTCGTGGGCGAGCAGCGCGGTGCCGCCGGCTTCGATCCAGGCGATCGCTTCAGGCGGCGGAGTCCCGGGCGCCAGCCAGGCGCGCACGACCAGGCCGGTCGAGGCGCTGCCGTCGCTATGGCCGATGCCATGGCTGCCGTCGGTGCGGCCTTCGCCGGCGGTGTCACCGTCATCGCCGGCTTCGTTTTCGCCAGCATGCCCGTGGGTTGCCCGCCACGCGGCGGCCACGGCATGCAGGTAGCGCGCCCCGGCGTCGCTCCCGGCGTCTTCGATGACGAGCCGCGGCGCTGGTGATGCCGGATCGCCTGTCTCCAGGGCGCCAGGCGACGACGCCGCGGCCGCGGGAAGCACGCGCCATTCCACCGGACGCGACAGCCGCGGACGCTCGGCATCGACGCCATCGAGCACGGATGGAACCAGCACGACCAACGGGACGCCGGTCGCCATGTGCATGTCGAGTTCGCGCAGCAGGCTGATGGTCATCCGGGCGTCGCCTGGTGGCGGAGCGTCGTCCAGTGATGGGAACCCCGGCGCAAGCCACCGACGCTGGATGTCCACCGGGTCGGCATCGTTGTCGCCGCCGTGATCGCCGCGCGCATCCGCTGCTGCGGCCTCTGCGGAGGAGTGCACGGCAGCGCGAAGCGCGTCGGCGTCCACTCCTGGCGCGGCGACGATCCACGGCGCGCCGTTGCCCGCAAGCGGCACGACCGGCCGCGCCAGCAGCAGGGCCAGCAGGACGACGAGCAGCAGCCGCAGCATGAGCAGCAGCCGCTCCTCGAAGCGCAGCCGCTGGCGCGGGCGCAGTCGCGCGGTAAGCCAGCGCAGCGCTGCAAAGTCGACCGGGCGCTGCTCTTCCCGGCGTGCCAGGTGCAGCAGCAGCGGCACGGCAAGCGCGACCAGTGCGGCAAGGCCGGCGGGCAGCAGCAGGATCGGACTCACGCTGCCCCGCCTCCGCCGCCCGCGCCGCCGTCGAACAGGCGCCGCAGCGGCAGGTCGAGCGGTTCGTCGAGCACGTACTCCACCTGGCGGATGCCGGCGGCCGCCAGGCGCGCGGTCTGCTCGCGGCGTGCGGCCCCGAACCGCTGCAGGAAGTCCGCGCGCATGGCGCCGCCGTCGCCGCGGAGCTCTTCGCCCGCTTCCACGTCGCGGAAGAGGTGCCCGCGTTCGAAGGGGAAGTCGCGCTCCTCCACGGTCAGCAGGCGGATCGCCAGGACCTCGCGCTGTGCCGCCGCCAGGCGCCCGGCCAAGGCCAGCGCGTCGGCATCGAAGCCGTCGGTCAGCAGCAGCACCAGGTCCCGGGGGGCGATGCGCCCGTGCAGCGGCGCGAGCGTGCTCGTGCCCGGCCAGCCGCCAGCGGCATGCAGGCGATCGAGTGCGAGCAGGCAGCGGTCGCGGTGTCGCGCTCCCGCGGCGGCCGCCTGCATCGCCAGGCCATCGGCATTCAACATGGCGAGTCCGAAGCGGTCGCCCTGGCGCAGCGCGATGTCCATGGTCGCGGCGGCAAGTGCGCGGGCGGCATCCAGCCTTGACCAGTCGGGGCGCGCCCGATCGGCCTGCGCCATCGACGCGCTGGCGTCGACGAGGATCCAGATCGCCAGCGGGCTGTCGCGCTCGGCCTCGCGCACGAACCAGCGGTCCGAGCGCGCATAGAGCTTCCAGTCGATCTGGCGCGGTTCGTCGCCGGGTTCATAGCCACGGTAGCGGGCGAACTCGACCCCGGCGCCGCGGCTGTGGCTGGCGTGCAGGCCGAAGCCGCGGTCGCCCCGGGCCCGTCGCGGGGTGATCGCGATCTGCCGCAGCCGCGCGCGGACATCGGCCGGCAGGAAACCGGGCGTGGACATCGCGCGGCCGCTCAGGCAGCCGGTGCGGGCACGGCCTGCAGCAGGGCCGCGACCACGTCGTCGGCGTCCTTCTGTTCGGCTTCGGCGGCGAAGGACAGGAGCAGGCGGTGGCGCATCACCGGCGCGGCCAGTGCGTGCACGTCCTCGCGCGTGGCCGCGTAGCGCCCCTGCAGGAGCGCTCGCGCCTTGGCCGCCAGCACCAGCGACTGGCCGGCGCGCGGGCCCGCGCCCCAGCGCACCCAGTCGCGCACCGCCTGCGGCGCATCCGGGCCCGGCCGGCTGGCGCGCACCAGGCGCGTGATCCAGGCCAGCAGGTCGTCGCCCAGGTGCACTTCGCGCACCAGGGCCTGCAGTGCCAGCACCTCGTCGCCGTCCATCACCTTCAGGACGGGGGCGCGGGCGCTGCCGGTGGTCTGCAGCAGGATCTCGCGCTCCTCGGCCTCGTCCGGATACTCCACGCGCACGTGCAGCAGGAACCGGTCCAGCTGCGCCTCGGGCAGCGGATAGGTGCCGGCCTGTTCAAGCGGATTCTGGGTGGCGAGCACGAAGAAGGGCGAGGGCAGGGCATGCGTCGTGCCGGCGTAGCTGACGGTGCGCTCCTGCATTGCTTCCAGCAGGGCGGCCTGGGTGCGCGGCGGAGTGCGGTTGAGCTCGTCGGCCAGCAGCAGGTGGGTGAACACCGGACCGCGCTGGAACTTGAAGCTGCGCCGGCCGGTGCCGTGCTCCTCTTCCAGGATCTCGGTGCCGAGGATGTCGCTGGGCATCAGGTCCGGGGTGAACTGGACGCGGCGGAAGCCGAGGTCGAGGGCCTCGCCAAGCGAGCGCACGAGCAGGGTCTTGCCGAGGCCGGGCACGCCTTCAAGCAGGCAGTGGCCGCCGGCGAGCAGGGCGACCAGCATCTGCTCGACCACTGCGTCCTGGCCGACCACGGCCTGGGCGATGGCGGCGCGCAGGGCGTCGAGGCGGGCCAGCTGTTCGCGGATCCCGGATTCGTCGGGCGTGGGGTTCATTGGCAAATCACTTCCGGTTTTTCGTCTGGACTGTGGGAGCAGCGACAGCTGCGATCGTGCGGCCACGGGAATGACGTGGGGGAAACAGGATCTGGCGGACCGGGTCGCAGCTGTCGCTGCTCCTGCAGGGGGGCGTCGCGGTGGGCGTCATGCGCTCAGGGCGTACACCACGATGTTCACCGCGAACTTCGTGTTGTCTTCGGCCAGGAAGCGCTTGTTGCGCCAGTCATAGTCCCATTCGCAGCCGTAGTCCTTGTTGCTGTAAAGCACGCCCAGGCGGCCATCGACCTCGATGCCCTTGAGGTAGTCGTGCACCAGGTCGTCGCCCCAGCCGTTGAGTTCGTAGCTGGTCGCGGGCGGGCCGTCGGGGAAGCGGAAGAAACTGGAATACAGCGGATGGCTGTCCGGCAGCTTGCGCAGGGCGTCGCCGCCGAAGATGTCGGCCATCTGCCGTTCGAAGGATTTCGCGAACAGGCCGTCGATGTCGTGGTTGCAGTCGTCGACGAAGACGAAGCCGCCGTTGCGCACGTAGCGCTCGAAATTGCGCCGCTCCGCCGGATTGAACTCCACCAGCGTGTGCCCGGCGAGATAGCAGAACGGCGCCAGCAGCATCTTCGGGTCGGCCAGCGCGACCACGTGCTCCTTCGGATCCACGCGCAGGCTGGTGTAGTCGACCAGCGCGGTGGCCAGGTTGGCCGGCATGCGCTGGTCGACGTCCCAGTTGCCGGAGTCGTACTTCAGGCGGGTGAACCAGAAGTCATGGCCGGCGTTGGCGCGCGCGGTCGCCGGCAGGGCGGAGGCCGCGAGCCCGGCGGCGAGCAGGCGCAGGGCGCCGCGGCGGTCCACGTCGCCTCGGCCCCCGCCCTCAGACCGCGTCCGAGAGCGAGGTGAAGGTGAAGTCGCGCAGGCGCATCGGCGGGATCATCATGCTGAAGCGCGACTCGTCGCCGCTGACCCGCACCGGCTTGCCGAGTTCGTCGATGTTGTTGAGCATGATCACCGGCGACTCGTTGAAGCGGAAGTTCTTCAGCGGGTACTTGATCTCGCCGTCCTCGATGTAGAAGGTGCCGTCGCGGGTCAGGCCGGTGAGCAGCACGGTCTGCGGATCGACCATGCGGATGTACCAGGTGCGCGTGACCAGGATGCCGCGCTCGGTGCCGCGCACCAGGTCGGACGTGGACGCATCGCCGCCGGCCATCAGCAGGTTGCCCGGTCGCGCGATCTCCTGCTTGCCCTGCTGCTTTGCCCAGTAGCGGGAATACAGCAGGTTGGCGATCTTGCCCTGGTCGATGATGGGCATGCGCGTGCGCGGCAGGCCTTCGCCGTCCCAGGGCAGGACCGGTGCGTCCTGGTCCCAGGGATCGGCGTGGATGCTGACGCGCGGGTCGAAGACCTGCTCGCCCAGCTTGTTGCCGCCGCCCTTCTTCGACAGGAAGCTGCGGCCTTCATCGGCCTGGCGGGCGTCGAAGAAATTCATCATGAACGAGATCAGGCCGGCCGCCGCGTGCGGCTCCAGGACCACGGTGTACTTGCCCGGTTCCAGCGCGCGCGCGTTGGCCGAGGCGCTGGCCTTGCGGATCGCGGTGCGCACGTCGCGGCCGGCGTTGAAGGGGCCGATGGCGGTGACGTTGCGGCCGACCCAGCCCGAGCCGGTGCCATCCTCCGTGCGCACGGTGCAGGTGTAGTCGGCGCTGGTCGAGGTCTGGTAGCCGAAGTTGCCGTTGCTGTTGGCGAACGCGGTGAAGCCGCGGCTGTCTTCGAGGAAGCCCGCGGCGATGAGCTTGTCGGCGCGGCTGGGGACGATGGAGTCCGCGGCGACCTGCGCGCGGTACTCGGGCGTGATCGCGGCGGTGGCGTCGTCCCAGGTGGCGCTGGGCCGGTAGTCCTGCTTGCCGATGGCCGGCATGAACTCCGGGTTCTCCGGCGCCAGGCGCGCAAGGTCCTCGGCGCGGCGCACCACGCGCTCCAGCGCGGCGTCGTCGAACTCGTTGATGCTCGCGGTGCCGACGCGCTTGCCGAAGGCGACCTGCACGGCCAGCTCGGTGTTGTCGACGATGCCGCTGGTGGAGACGTTGTTGAGCGCGAAGCGGATGTTGCCGGCGGTGGAGCCGCTGAGCGTGGCCGTGCACTCGTCGGCGGTCGACAGCGCGACGACCTTGTCGAGGATGGCCTTGGCCTGGGCTTCGGTGAGCATGGGCATGTTATGGGTTCCTGTGTCCGGTCAGCCGAGGTTGCGGGCGGTGTTGATGACGTTGATGCCGTTGAAGCGCGCGGTACTCGAGCCGTGCGAGACCGCCGACACCTGGGAAGGTTGGCCCTTGCCGTCGAAGAACGAGCCGCCAAGGCGGTAGTCGGACTCGTCGCAGACCGCGACGCAGGCGTTCCAGAACTCCGGGGTGCGGATCTGGTAGGCCACGTCCTCGACCATGCCGGTGATGGCGCCGTCCTTGATTTCATAGAACAGCTGGCCGCCGAACTGGGCGTTGTAGCGCTGCTGGTCGATCGAGAACGAGCCGTCGCCGACGATGTAGATGCCGTCCTCGACGTCCTTGATCATGTCGGCAACCGAGAGCTTCGCCTTGCCCGGCGCCAGCGAGACGTTGGCCATGCGCTGGAACTGCACGGTCGACCAGGAGTCGGCATAGCAGCAGCCGTCGGACTCGGTCTTGCCGACGATGTGGGCCTGGTCGCGGATGGTCTGGTAGTCGACCAGGATGCCGTCGCGGATCAGGTCCCAGCGCTTGCACTTCACGCCTTCGTCGTCATAAGCCACCGCGCCGAGGCTGCCGGGCTGGGTCTTGTCGGCGACGATCGTGACCTCGTCGCTGCCGTAGCGGAAGCCGGCCTCGCGCTTGTCGATGGTGGCGAAGCTGGTGCCGGCGTAGTTGGCCTCGTAGCCGAGCACGCGGTCGAGCTCCAGCGGATGGCCGACCGATTCGTGGATGGTGAGCCAGGTGTGGGAGGGATCGAGCACCAGGTCGTAGCGGCCGGGCTTCACGGTCGGCGCGGACAGCTTCTCGCGCGCCTGCTTCGCCGCGGCCACGGCATCCTCGACCATGTCGTAGGACTGGCCGTAGTTGACCACGCCGTTGGGCGAGACGTACTTCTGCGAGGCGTCGCCGTCGAAGTATTCATAGCCCAGGCCCATCGGCGAGGACAGTCCCGAGCGCGAGCGGAACTTGCCGCTGGACTTGTCGATCGCGGTGACGTTCATCGGCGCCCAGATGCGGTGCACGTCCTGGTCGATGTAGGAGCCGTCGGTGGAGGCGAAGTACTTTTGCTCGTTGACCGCGAACAGGGTGGAGTTGACGAAGTCGGCCCCGGCGTTCGTGGCCGCGGCGTTGACCGACAGCAGCAGCTCGACCTTGTCCTTGACCGGCACGTCCATGGCATTGCGGCGGATGGGCGTGCGCCAGGAGACTTCCCCGTAGCCGGGCGCGGCGGCGAACTGCACCGGCGCGGTCTGGATCTTCGCATTGGCGTGGGCGATCGCCGCGGCCTGGCGCGCGGCGGCGGCGACGCCGTCGGCGCTCAGGTCGTTGGTGGCCGCGAAGCCCCAGGCGCCGCCGGCGATCACGCGCACGCCGACGCCGGTGGATTCGGTGTTGACCACGTTCTGCACCTTGTCCTCGCGGGTGACCACGAACTGGCGCAGGTAGCGGCCGATGCGGACGTCAGTGTAGGTCGCGCCGGATTCGCGCGCCGCCGACAGCGCGGCATCGGCGAGTGCCTTCTTGCGCACGACGTCGATGGAGGTGGCGAGGTCCTCCGCGGCGATTGCCCGGGTGAACAGCGAAGGCACCATCAGGCCGCCCAGGCCGATGCTGCTGAAAGTCAGGAAATCACGTCTGTCCAAGGCTGGCTCCCCGGTGTGTGCGCATGGATTGGAATTTCCGGAAGACGCGCACGCATGCGCAGCCGCCGGACCCTCTGATTCTTGCGGTGTCCGCAGCGGGGGGTCAATGAACTAATGGCATGGTCGCCGCGCTCAACCGAGGTTGCGCGCGGTGTTGATGATGTTCACGCCGTCGAAGCGCGTCGTGCTGGAGCCATGCGACACCGCCGACACCTGTGACGGCTGTCCCTTTCCGTCGAAGAACGAGCCGCCATGCCTGAAGTCGCGGGCGTCGCAGATCGCGCTGCAGGCGTTCCAGAACTCGGGCGTGCGGATCTGGTAGGCGACGTCCTCGACCATGCCGGTGATCGCCCCGTCCTTGATCGCGTAGTACAGCTGGCCGCCGAACTGGGCGTTGTAGCGCTGCTGGTCGATCGAGTACGAGCCGCGGCCGTGGATGTAGATGCCGTTCTCCACGTCCTTGACCATGTCCGCCACCGACAGCCGGTCGCGCCCGGCTTCGAGCGACACGTTGGGCATGCGCTGGAACTGCACGCTCGCCCAGGAGTCGGCGTAGCAGCAGCCGTCGGATTCGTCCTTGCCCAGGATGTGCGCCTGGTCGCGGGTGGCCTGGTAGTCGACCAGGACGCCATCGCGCACCAGGTCCCAGCGTTTGGCGGGCACGCCCTCATCGTCGTAGCCGACGGCGCCGAGCGTGCCGGGGGTGGTGCGTTCGGCGATGAAGTTCACCCGCTCGCTGCCGAAGCGGAAACCCGCGTCGCGCTTGTCGACGGTGGCGAAGCTGGTGCCGGCGTAGTTGGCTTCGTAGCCGAGCACGCGGTCCAGCTCCAGCGGATGGCCGACCGACTCGTGGATGGTCAGGAACAGGTTGGAGGGATCCAGCACCAGGTCGTAGCGGCCCGGCGTGACCGAAGGCGCGCGCAGCTTCTCGCGCGCCTGGCCGGCGGCGGCCACTGCATCCTCGCGCATGTCGTAGGAGTCGCGGTACTGGACCACGCCGCCGGGCAGCTGCAGCTTGCCCGAGGCGTCGCCGTCGAGGTACTCGTAGCCCATGCCGACCGGTGCGCCGAGCCCCTGGCGGGTGCGGAAGCGCCCGCTGGCCTTGTCCACGGCGGTGACCGTGAACGGCGCCCAGATCCGGTGGATGTCCTGGTCGACGTAGCTGCCGTCGGTGGAAGCAAAGTACTTCTGCTCGTTGACCAGGAACAGGTTGGATTCGACGAAGTCGGCGCCTGCCGCCATGGCTGCTGCGTTGACGCCCAGCAGCAGCTCGATCTTCTCCTGCACCGGCACCTCCATGCCGTTGCGCCGCAGCGGCGTGCGCCAGCTGCGTTCGCCCAGGGCGGGCGCGGGAGCCAGTTGGACGGGACTGTCCTGGATGCCGGCGTTGGCGCGCGCGATCGCTGTCGCCTGCCGGGTGGCCCGGGCCACGGCATCGGGAAGCAGCGCGTTGGTCGCGGCGAAGCCCCAGGCCCCGTCGGCAAGCACGCGGATGCCGACGCCGGTGGATTCGCTGTTGACGACGTTCTGCACCCGCGACTCGCGCGTGGACAGCGACTGCCTGAGATAGCGGCCGATGCGCACGTCGCAATAGCTCGCACCGGCGTCGCGCGCGGCCTGCAGCGCGACGTCGGCCAAGGCGCGCTTGAGCGCGGGATCGAGCATGGAAGCGAGTTCAGCCGCGGCGATGGCGCGCCAGCCGGGCAGGGTGAGCGCAAGGGTGGTGGTTCCTGCAGCAAGGACAAGGAAGTCGCGGCGTTGCATCGGTCTCTCCGGCGGACATTGCGACGCAGCTTGACGCAAGTCCGCGCGCGTCGCCAAGCCGTACCTGCGCCGGCGCCGGACGCGCGGTTACATTCTGTTACCAGCCGTTACCACCCGCTGCCTGTTCGCGGACGCCGGCTGAATAGAGTGGGGACATCGCGGAATCGGAGGTGCCCCATGTTCCAGAACGCCCTGTCCAGCCACGTCGCCAGCCCGGCCGGAGCCGGTGACTGGGCGGATGCCCGCCAGCAGCATGCGGCGCCGGCGCTGGAGTCGCTGCTGCTGCGCTGGCCGCCGCGCGTGCACCGCGTCGATCCGCGCCAGGCCCTGTTCCATGCCGGGCAGCCGCGCGGCTCGCTGTTCTACATCCGCTCGGGCTGCTTCAGGACCAGCGTGCTGAGCGAGGACGGGCGCGAGAAG
This sequence comes from Luteimonas changyuni, assembly GCF_039548395.1. Classification (NCBI taxonomy): domain Bacteria; kingdom Pseudomonadati; phylum Pseudomonadota; class Gammaproteobacteria; order Lysobacterales; family Lysobacteraceae; genus Luteimonas; species Luteimonas changyuni. The sequence continues at coordinate 154,934 of NZ_JBCLUZ010000004.1, read as the reverse complement.
ATCACCGGCTTCCGCATGCGTGGCGACCTGCTTGGGCTCGACGCCGTCGACATGCCCGCGCACGCCTGCGACGCGGTCGCGCTGGATGCCGCCGAGGTCTGGGAGCTGCCCTGCACGAACCTGCAGGACATGCTGCCGGAGATCCAGGTCCGGGTGACCGCGATGCTTGCCGGCGAGATCCGCCGCGACTGGCGCTGGATGCTGGCCCTGGGCACGCTTGGTGCCGACCAGCGCGTGGTGGCCTTCCTGCTCGACCTGTCGGCGCGCTTCGCGACCATGGGTCTGGACCGGGAACTGTTGCTGCTGCGCATGACCCGCGCCGAACTCGGCAACTTTCTGGCGCTGACCCTGGAGACCGTGACCCGGGCGCTGTCGCGCATGCAGGCGCGGGGGATGATCGAGGTCAACGGCCGCCGCATCCGCATCGTCGACGAAGCCGGGCTGCGCGCGGTGCTCGCAGGCCACGGCGAACGTTGCCACTGACGGCCGGCAGCCGGACCGGCTCGACCTCGGGGGATCAGATGCCCCGGGCGAGCTCCCTGCGCACCGCTTCGACCAGGTCCTCGCGCCGCCAGGGCTTGCGCAGCAGCGGAAGTCCCGACGTGCCCTCGGCGTCGGCCACGTGTTTTTCGTCGCCCGATGTCAGAAGCACCGGCAGGCCCGGATGGAGTTCTCGTGCGCTGCGTGCCAGCGTCTTGCCGTCCATGCCGGGGCCCAGCATGACGTCGGTGAACAGGAGCGCGAATCCGCTGTCGCCGGCAATGCGTTCCAGCGCCTGCCCGGCGTCGGGCACCGCCTCCACGTCGTAACCCGCGGCGCCCAGGAAGGCGACGCTGATCGCGCGCACCGCAGGGTCGTCCTCGACCACCAGTACGCGCTCACCGCGGCCGGCCGCATCGACGGGCCCGGCATCGGCATCGTCGACGGCCTTCGGCGCAGCGTCCGCAGCGACCGGCAGGTACAGGCGTACCTCGGTGCCTTTGCCGGGGCTGCTGTCGATCTCGAGGTCGCCGCCGCTCTGGCGCGCGAAGCCGTAGACCATGCTCAGGCCGAGGCCGTTGCCGTGTTCGCCCTGCCTGGTGGTGAAGAAAGGCTCCATCGCCCTGGCCAGGATGTCGGGCGACATGCCGCGGCCGTTGTCGCGCACCGACACCCGAAGATAGTTGCCTGCTACAAGGCCGGCGCGGGCACTGGCGACCCGCTCCCCTTCGGCGGCGACCACGATCCTGCCGCCGTGGAGCAGGGCGTCGCGGGCGTTGAGCACGAGGTTGAGCAGGGCGGCCTCGAGCTGGCCGGCATCGACGTAGGCGGTGGACAGGCCGTCGGCAACCTCCAGGCGCAGGCGCACGGAATCGCCAAGCGTGCGCTGCAGCACCCGCTCCACGTCATGCAGCAGTGCCGCGACGTCGACGTCGCGTGGAAGCAGCCGCTGTCGCCGTGCGAAGGCGAGCAGCTTGGCCGTGAGCGCGGCACCCCGGCCCACCGAACGCAGGGCGCTGGCGAGCAGCTCGCGTCCCTGCCCGGAGTCCACTTCGGTTTCCAGCAGCTGCAGGCTGCCCGACATCACCGTCAGCAGGTTGTTGAAGTCATGCGCGATGCCGCCGGTGAGCTGGCCGATCGCGTCCAGGCGATGCGCGTGCGCAAGCTCCTCCTCGGTCCGCCGCAGGCGCACGAAGGCCGACAGCGTGCCGGCGGCGGACTGCAGCAGGTGGCGGGCGTCGTGGTCGAACCGGCGCGGCTCGCCGGTGGTGGCCAGCAGCGCACCGAAGACCTGGTGGCGCTCCAGCACCGGGACCATCACCGCGCTGCCCGAGCGCGGCAACGGCAGCGGGAACAGCGCCGCCGCCGACGGGTCGGCGGCGATGTCATCGATGGTCCAGGCATCCCGGTGCTGGCCCGCGAACGGCCGCGGCGGCGTGGCGCCGACCTGCCACGCGGGCCCGGTCGCCGCGCGCACTTCGGCCCGCCGGGTTTCGTGCACGGTGGCGATGATCGCAACCGATTCCACGCCCAGGGTTTCGGCAAGCAGGGGAGGCAGCGTCTCCAGCAGGTCCGATTCGGCGCTCGCCTCCAGCGCCAGCTGGCCGATGCGGGCGGCGATCGCGTCATAGCGTGCGCGCGCCAGCGCCTGCCGTACGCGCTGGGTGCCGGAGATGTCGCGCACCGACGCCAGATAGCGCGGGCCCTCGGCCGACTGCAGCGGGCTGAGCGCGATCTCGATGGGAAACTCGCTGCCGTCACTGCGCAGGCCCAGCAGCGCCTGTCCGCTCGCGCCCATTGGACGCACGTGCGGCTGCGCGATGTAGCGGTCGCGGTAGGCGCGGTGGCGGCTGCGCGCCCCGGCCGGCACCAGGTCTTCGATCTCGCGGCCTTCCAGGCTGCCGCGCGGGTGGCCGAACAGGACTTCGGTGTGCGCGTTGGCATGGACGATCCGGCCATCGGCATCGATCACCACCAGCGCATCGGGTACCGCTTCGAACAGGCCGGGGATGCCGAGGGGCGGAAGCCTGCCGCCGGTCATGCCGGCTGCACGTCGGTTGCCAGCAGATAGCCCATGCCGCGCACCGAACGGATCAGCTCGGGAGCCGCCGGCTCGAGCTCGATCCTGCGTCGCAGGCGGGCGATGCCGACGTCGATGGCGCGGTCGAAGGGACCGGCCTCCCGCCCGTGCAGGGCGTTCATGAGCTCGTCGCGGCTGCGGACTTCATTCGGTCGCTCGAGCAGCACGCGCAGGAGATCGAACTCGCCGGTGGTCAGCGGGATCTCCATGCCGCCGGCCTCGTGCAGCCTGCGGGCGCCGAGGTCGATGACCAGGTGCGCGAAGGCCAGGCGGCGCGGTGGCGCCGGTGTAGTAGGCGGCTCTACGGGCGCTGTCCGGCGCAGCACCGAGCGGATACGCGCCAGCAGCTCGCGGAAGTCGAAGGGCTTGGCGACGTAGTCGTCGGCGCCGAGCTCCAGTCCGACCACCCGTTCGACCGCTTCGCCACGGCCGCTGACCACGATCACCGGGCCCTGCCAGTGCGTGCGCAGGTGCTGCAGCAGCGACAGGCCGTCGGCGTCCGGCAGGCCCAGGTCGAGCAGGACGACGTCGGGGTCGTATCCGGCAAGCGCCTCGTGCATCGCCGCCCCGCTGTGTGCGGCGCGGACCTGGAAGCCGTGTCCGCACAGATAGCGTTCGATCAAGGCGACGATTTCGATGTCGTCGTCGACCACCAGCACGCTGGGACCGGACGCAGCGGCGGCGGAGGCGGTGGCGTTGCTGTTCATTGCGGTGCAGCGTAGGGGTGGGAGCGCGGCCGACAGCATCGCACAGCGGGCCGCGCTGCGACCTTCGCTGCGTCTACGGCGGAAGGCTGTCGAGCAGGCGTCGACCGGCGTCTGTCAGCAGGACCAGGCTGCGCGCGCCGTCCGCGTGCACGCGGACCCAGCCCGGCCCCGCGACCCCGCCGATCGTGCCCGCGTCCATCCACGCCAGCGTGCGCACCAACACGCTCATGCGCAGGCCCAGGCGCTTGCACAGGCGCGCGGTCGACATGCCGTCAGGCTGCGACGCCAGCTCGACCAGCAGCGAATGGAGCAGGGCGGCGTCGACCGGCAACGCGGCTCAGCCGGAAAGCGTGGCGGGAATGTCGCGCTGGCGGGGCGCGGACGGGTCCGGCAGGTGCGCGGTCACGACCACCGGTACCGACTTCGAGGTCGGCGTGCGCGACTCGTCGGCGAAGCTCGAACGCGGCACCAGCGGGTTGGTCTCCGGGTAGTAGGCCGCCAGACAGCCCCGCGGAATGTCGTACTCCACCAGCAGGAAGTGCTTCACCTGACGCCGCACGCCGTCTTCGCCCAGGCTTTCCAGGTCGACCCGGTCGCCGGCCTTCATGTCGAGTGCGCGGATGTCGAGCGGGTTGATGAACAGCACGCGGCGCTCGCCGAACACGCCGCGATAGCGGTCGTCCAGCCCGTAGACGGTGGTGTTGTACTGGTCGTGCGAGCGGATGGTGGTCAGGGTGAACACGGGCTGCGTGCCGCGCGTGCCGCGGGCGCGGTGGACAGGGGTGTCGACGGGCACGGCCGCGGCAATGAAGCGGGCCTTTCCAGTATCGGTCGCCCAGATGCGGTCACGGGCGCCGTTGGACAGGCGGAAGCCTCCGGGTACGCGCACGCGCGCGTTGAAATCGCGGAAGTCGTCGAACACCCGCGCGATGAGGTCACGGATGCGGTCGTAGTCCTCGACCAGCCGGGCCCACTCGATATTCGACCGTGCCCCCAGGGTGGCCTGCGCCAGCCGCGCCACGATCACCGGCTCCGAGAGCAGGGTGTCCGAGGCCGGCGCATGGATGCCGGCGGACAAGTGCACCATGCTCATCGAATCCTCGACGGTCACGCCCTGCGGCCCCGAGGCCTGGATGTCGATCTCGGTGCGCCCGAGGCAGGGCAGGATGAGTGCGTCGCGGCCATGGACCAGGTGGCTGCGGTTGAGCTTGGTGGTGACGTTGACGGTGAGCGCGCAGTTGCGCAGGCCGCGCGCGGTGGCCTCGCTGTCCGGCGTGGCGACGGCGAAGTTGCCGCCCATGCCGAAGAACACCTTCGCGCGGCCGTCGATCATCGCCTCGATCGCGCCAACGGTGTCGTAGCCCTCCTCGCGCGGCGGCTGGAAGCCGAAGACATCCTGCAGCCGGTCGAGGAAGGTGGCCGGCGGCCGCTCCCAGATCATCATCGTGCGGTCGCCCTGCACGTTGCTGTGCCCGCGCACGGGACAGAGGCCGGCGCCGGGACGGCCGATGTTGCCGCGCAGCAGCATCAGGTTGGCGATCATGTGGATGGTCGCCACCGAGTGCTTGTGCTGGGTGATGCCCATGCCCCAGCACGCGATGACGCGCTGCGATTTCAAGTAGATGTCGCCGGCGCGGCGCAGCTCGGCTTCGTCCAGGCCTGACTCGGTGACGATCGTGTCCCAGGGTTCAGCCAGCACGTCGGCGGCGAACGCATCGAAATCCACGGTGTGGGCGGCGATGAATGCCTGGTCAAGCAGCGGCGCTTCACCCTTGGCGATCGCCTCCGCATTGCGCTCGAGCACGTGCTTGACCATGCCCTTGACCGCCGCCAGGTCGCCGCCGATCTTCAGCTGGAAATAGTCGGACGCGATCTTCGTCGATCCGCCGCGTGCCATTTCAAGCGTGTCCTTGGGATCGGCGAAGCGCTCCAGGCCGCGCTCGCGCAGCGGGTTGAAGGCGACGATCCTGCAGCCGCGCTTCGCGGCCTCGCGCAGCTCGCCGAGCATGCGCGGATGGTTGGTGCCGGGGTTCTGGCCGAACACCAGGATGCAGTCGGCCTGTTCGAAATCGTCCAGGGACACCGTGCCCTTGCCGACGCCGATCTGCTTGCCCAGCGCCGTGCCGGACGATTCGTGGCACATGTTCGAACAGTCGGGGAAGTTGTTGGTGCCGAACTCGCGCACGAACAGCTGGTACAGGAACGCGGCCTCGTTCGAGGTCCGCCCCGAGGTGTAGAAAATCGCCTCGTCGGGCGAGGGCAGGGCGTTGAGGTGCTTGGCGGTGAGTGCGAAGGCCTCGTCCCAGGTCGCCGGCACGTAGTGGTCGCGGGCCGGGTCGTAGCGCATCGGCGTGGTCAGCCGGCCCTGGCCCTCGAGCCAGTGGTCGCTGTACCCGGCCAGCTGCGCGACGCTGTAGCGCGCGAACAGCTCGGGGCCGGCGCGATGCCGCGTGGCTTCGGCAGCGACGGCCTTGGCGCCGTTCTCGCAGAATTCGAAGGTGGAGGCGTGGTCGCGGTCGGGCCAGGCGCAGCCTGGACAGTCGAAGCCATCGGGCTGGTTGGTGCGCAGCAGGGTGCGCGCTCCGCCAACGCCCACGTCTTCCTTCATCAGTTGGCGGGCAACGCTCTTCAGCGCGTCCCAGCCGCCGGCGGGGCCGTCATATTTCCGGATCGGGCCGTCGCTGCTCATGCCGCGTCGTTCCCGCCGGCGCGTGCGCCGTCGTGGATTGCATCCGTACCGGCATCGGTATCGCCAGCCGGTGGCTCCGGAAGCAGGCGCCGGCCATGGGTGTAAACCGCGTGCCCATCGTCGCGGGCGAAGCCGAGGAGGGTCAGGTTCGCCCGTTGGGCGAGCGAGATCGCCAGCGCCGTCGGCGCCGAGATCGCCGCCATCAGCGCGATGCCGACGCTGGCCGCCTTCATCGCCATTTCGTAGCTGGCGCGGCTGGTGACCACGAGGAAGCCATCCGCCGGCGCGTGCCCCGACGCGTGCATCGCGCCGATCAGCTTGTCGAGCGCGTTGTGGCGGCCCACATCCTCGCGCGCCAGCAGCAGCGCACCATCGAGCGACGCCCAGCCCGCGGCATGGACGGCGCCGGTGAGCGCGTTGACCGCCTGTGCCGCGCGCAGCTCGGCCAGGGCACGGCGCAGCGCCGGCGTCGAAACCCGCAGCTCGGTCGTGACGGGTGGCGGATAGCGCAGCGCGGCCTCCAGCAGCTCGCTGCCGCAGACCCCGCAGCCGCTACGTCCACTCATGCTGCGCCGGCGCAGGGCCAGCGCCTCGGCGCGCGCGACCGGGATGCGCAGGCGGATCTCGATGCCTTCGATGAACTCCTCGATGCGTTCGATCGAGACTTCGGGCGCGGCCTGGACGATGCCTTCGCTGAGTGCGAACCCGATGGCGAATTCGGCAAGGTCGGCGGGCGTGGCCATCATCACCGCGAAGGGCTCGTCGTTGTAGACGAAGGCCACGGGGACCTCCTCGGCGACGTGGTCGTCGAGCAGCCGCATGCCGCCATTGCGCCAGCGCTCGACGGGGCGCAGGACGCTGCCGGGAGCGGGAGCGGCAGCTGCTGCGGGCTTGGCGGGTTCGGCGGTGGTGCGGGACATGCGCCTAGGATGCCGCAACTGGCGCCGGCGGACAGCGGTTCCGCCCGCCAGACGGCAAAAAACCCGCATTTCTGCGGGTTTCCTGGACTTGCAATGGGGTGGGGTCTATCACATTCGACGAAAAAGCCGGGAAAAAATCCTCTGAGACATGATGGCGCGTCAGGTTGCCCCCATAGTTGCCCCCAGCACGCGACCGCGGCTGCGGGCTTGTTGAGCTCCACCCTTCAAGGTGCGGAAAGGCCTGCCGATCTTTTCAGCCAGCCCCTTGGTTCTTTGTGGGGTCCGTCTCGCGCGCCGATGCGCTGAGGGATCGCTACCGCGGTTTCAACGTCTCAGCCGGATGCGCTGGCAAGTTAGAGGCTCAGCACTCAGAGAAGCGCGGCTACCTCATTTCGTCACAAAGCGCCGGGGCGCAGAAATCGAGAGGTCTAGCCTTTCCCTGATTTCCTGAAGCTTGTCGGCCAGGTCGTCGGTGCTGGCCCTGACGGCCCGGCCTGGGGTATCGAAGTCGAAAGGCAGCGATATGAGATCCCTGAGACAGGCCGGCAATCCTCTGGCGTCTACCATGTCAGACGCTACGGTACAGTCAGTCTTGTGCATGGCGGCACTGAACGCCTTCAACTTACGCTTGAGTTCAAAGGCGCCCATCTCTGTCGAAGGCAAGCTCTTTGGGTCGTAATAGTGCTGCACCGCAAGATCAACGATGTCGTCTAACAACCTCTTGGCATCGTAGCGCCACGCGCGCAGCGCTTCCCTCAGGTCCTTTTCTTCTTCTCTAGCTTTCGCAAAGCGATGGGTCAGATAGGCTGCAGCGAAAGGCAACAGTATTGACACCCAAATCGGGGTGCCAGTCGTCAAAAATGAGGAGGACTCCTGTGCGGCCAGCATGCCTTACGCGTGGTGCGCTCGTTCGGAAGCAGCGTCCTCGATGCGGCTCCATGCGATGTCGACTGCGTCTGGATCGTCTTCCGAGATGATCTGTAGGCGCTCTCGGAGCTCTGCCAACGGAAAGAGCAGACCTAGCTCACCGAACGCCTCATCCAAAAACCCCGAGCTGTACCCCGCGCTACCTGTCAGGTCAAATATGACAAACCGGTGCTTCTCGAGTAGCGGCAACGCGCACGTTTCACGAAACTCTTCGCCAGAGAATCGTCCGTGGATCTTCCTCCTCCCGCCCGGGAAGCGGGAGAACTGCTCGGCGACCTTGAACATGATTGCGCCTTCGGGGGAGCTGGTGGGTTTATGGGAGCGAAACATCGGCGATGTGATCATGAGTAGCGTCCGACACTTGAATGTTGCTGATCCCGGTTAACTGCCACGTAACCAGGGTGCCCTTGAGACCAACCGACAGCGGGTGAAGTCTAACCGAGCTAGTGGAGGGGAAGATGACGGCGCCTAGGTTGGATACCACAGTCAGGGACCCTATGACCTGCAACTCGCGAACAAATTCATTCAGCTTTGTGAGGCCGTAGCCTCGTCGCTTCGAACTGAGCCTAGACACCCCCTTCTGAACCGCGCGTTCAAGCCACTTGGCGTCGTTCCAATGACGGAGCCGGTCGGCGATTCGCTTGTGCTGCTTTCTCCGGATCGTGGTTGGGATGCCTGCGCCTTGGTCGTAAAACGTAAAGCTGATAGTGCTAGATGCTTCATCGGCGAATCCCACGAGCCACCACTCGTTGAGCAGGTAAGGGTTCCTTCCAGGCTCGGCGTACGCGTGCTGGTACACGTTGTCCATGCACTCGATGAGAGCGACATGTAGTCGCCTTCGGTCGGCGGGTTCGAAGGCGAAGACGTGGGTGAAGCAATCCAGCAGCCTGTTTGCCAGTTCCGCATCGGTCCGATTGCCTCGTTCAATTTGGACGAACGTGACGGGGGCGTACGACTTGGGCAACAGGGGCTCTCTGATGTCCAGTGCCTTGAAGAATCCGATCTCTGTTAACAGAGAGGAGATTGCCGGATCCCTTGGATACGTGCCCGTGATCTGAGTCCGGCGTCCCAAGAACGATGAGCAGCGATGGATCTCGGCGACGAGCAATACAGCGGCCTCGACAGACAGCGTTTCCACGTCAGAGAAGTCCAGCGTGATTTTTTTGTGCTCGCCGCTAAGCGCTGCGTCGCGCAACCTGCCGACGAAGCCGAGTAAACGAAGCCAATCCTCTTCGCAGTCGTAGTCAAGCCGAGGCGGCAGTTCCAAAACGAGCCGTGCATTCCGCGTAGGCCGCCCATTGACCCGAAAATCTGGGTTCGGGGTAGTCCGATGCCCTGACAGGTGCCGCGTAGGGTCGTAAACGCGGTCACGACGCCCAGCGCGTCGCCGGCCGCGTTCGGATGCGATCCGAACCTGCCGCCACTTACTTTTAGGATTCCGATTCCCTGCCACGGCGTTTCCCCTGGCGGCTAGTGTACGGCTGAATGGACATGACTTGAGCGGCGGCCTGTCAGAGAGCCCAGTCCGATCCCAGAAGGAGACGAGCGCGATCGCGTCCACGTAGCCCTGCGGGCGGTTGCGGCTGCAGAGGCTGCGGCTGCAGAGAGAAGTGCGGCGGCTGAGTTGACGGCGCGCGTGGCGCGCGCAGCGGAGGCGCAGGAAGCTGCGGGGGCCCACGACGCGAGCGAGGCCGCACCGCGCGACTGATGTGGTTTTCAGAGCTCCCCGACAGAGCGGGCGCGACTGGCGGGGAAGCTGATCCGGTCAGCAAAGAGCATCACTCCTGCCTCTCTCCGCGGGCGTCCCGATGGACGGGGGTGCTGCTGGCGCCCAGAGGGCTTCGACGCGGGCGGAGCCTCGGCAGAGGTTTGTCTTGACCTTAGCCAACCTCACCCATTTCACGCGGCCACCTCGACCAGTGCCTAAGTGGACACTTGGGAGGTGTTCAAAATGTCACATCGGTTGCTTCTTCCACCAGTCCTTGCGTCCACGCCCTTTTCGGCTCGCGTCCTCTCTGGGCTGCGCCTCGGCCTTCTCTTCCGGTGTGCGTGTATCAGGACCCATCGGGGTCCCGAGGGGTTCGCCTGTGCATGGGCGCAGGGGCCACTTGCTCTCGTCTTCCATGTCTTCAGGATAGGGACCGGCGTCTTTAGCGTGCGCGACGCACCCCGTCGTAGCCTAGCGGCGAGCCAGCAATGCCGGCTTAGCCGCGCGGGCGTCCTATGGATGCGGCGCCGCTGGCTACCTCTTCGGGCATCGTCACTCGATCAGCGAACTGCACTGCCGGTCTGCAGCGATCCTCAGGTTCGTTCGCCAGACTGGTGCTATGGTTCCAGCACCTTGGGGAGGGGAGCTAGGCATGGCACAGGTGCCAAAGAGGGTCACGGAACGGCTCGTGGCCGGGATCAAGCGTTACCAACCCATCTTGACCGCGGCGCGGTCTCGGGATGTGGGTGAATCCGACACGTTGACTATCGTGAAGGACATGCTGGCCGACGTGTTCGGCTACGACAAGTACGCTGACGTCACTTCGGAATACGCCATTCGAGGGACCTACTGCGATCTGGCGATCAAGCTGGACGGCCAGCTCGAAACGCTGATCGAGGTGAAGGCAATTGGCCTGGACCTTAAGGACGCGCACGTCAAACAAGCCGTGGACTATGCGGCCAATCAGGGCGTCGACTGGGTGTTGCTGACCAACGGCATCGTGTGGCGCGTGTACCACATCGTGTTCGCCAAGCCGATCGACCAGGAATTGCTGATCGAGATCGACTTCTGCGCGCTCAGCACGCGCTCGCAGGACGACTTGGAGCGTTTGTTCCTATGGTGCAAGGAAGGCTGGCAGCGGTCGGTGCTGGGCGAGTACCGCACCCAGCGGCAGGCGCTCTCGCGGTTCTACGTGGGCGCGATGGTGCAATCCGACGTTGTGGTGGACGTGATTCGCCGCGAGCTGCGCCGGCTGTCCCCTGACGTGAAGATTGAGTCCGAGCAGATCCGCGATGTGCTGATCAACGAAGTGCTGAAGCGCGAGGTCAGCGAGGGCGACAAGGCGCTGGAAGCTCGGAAGCGAATCGCCAAGGTGGCCAGTAAGGCGCTGCGGGCGAAAAAGGGCGCCACGCCGGCGCCCGCGGCGGCGGCCCAAGCCACGACTGGTGAGGCGACGCCGGCTTAGCCGTCGCTCCAAGGTTCATCGTCGCCGGGATGAGCCCTGCAGCTCGGAGGATGCACTGCACCTCTGACCACACGTGATCGTGGTCGGCGTCTCTAGTGGCCGCCAGAATCTCGTCCGGGTGGCGCTACTTGGCATCGTCGCTCCGGATCGAATATCTAGAGGACCAGCGGCAGCCCCGCGCTCCGGAGGCATTCCGTCTGCGTCAGGTGCGGACTGCTCACCCGCAACTCGCACGCCTCGTCCAGGGCGGTTCGATGCTGCCGGCTCAGTATCGGTAGCAGTTGACCCGACTCGGCGAGCGCCTTCAGCTTCGCCTGGCTGCTCTCAGTCCAGATTTGCAGCAGCGTCATCGTTTCGTTCTTCGGCAGACTGCTGGCCTGGATCTGCTCGAACGCCTGGCGGCCAATTGCCTGGCCGATTCTCTTCGCGTCGAACACTGGTCGTCTCCTAGGCCGCGTTGGGAGCTGCTTTGGCGCTGGTCGATACGCGCGACATGGGCCAGCCTTGCGGGGTCAACATTAGCGCCGATTCGCTCGTGTGCCGTCATGCCATAGTGGCGTCGTAACCGGCCATGGACGGGGGGTGTCGTAGTGGATAAGGCGAATCGTTTCAGCTTCGGCTGGAAGTGGCGCTGGTCATGACTGCTAGCGTCGCACCGGCTGATCCACGCGCCGCGTCACCTCGTTGCGCTATTGGTGCAGGCTGTTCACCCCGGGATTCTTCTTGATCGCGTCGTGATCCGCAGTACCTACTACGCGAATCGCGCCCGCACTTCGAGCCATCGATCCACCGCCGAGCTGTCCCGAGGCTATAGGACAGCGCAGTCTGGGCAGGTTGAGTGCGACGCGTGCCTTGCCTTCAATTGTCCGCGGCCCCGTGGAGCAGCCGCCGTGGTATATGCAGCGCCTCTTGCCGCGCTCGCTCATCCGGGCGCGGAGCAGGGCGCCCAGCACCGTCGGGTCGGTGATGGCCGCGTGGTGCGCGGATTTCACCGGGGGCAGAGCAGCGCGCAGGGCGAGGGCAGGGTTGGTCTCCGCTCGACTGGTGACGATCGCGTACCAAAAGATGGGGCTGCAGTTCTGCAGCACTCGAAGTGCAGTCTCCACGGCGCCGCGGTCGACGATCCGGTTGATCGCGCTCAGTAGTTCGCGGGGCGACACGTCGGCGATGGGGCGGCCGCATGGTCCTGATCGGATGGTGCCGGACAAAGAAAAGGCCGGAATCCCCTTGTTTCTCAAGGATTCCGGCCTGGTCTGGACTTGCTTCGCTCTAAGGTGGTGGAGGTGGGCGGAATCGAACCGCCGTCCGAAGGCACTCCATCCCCGGTCCTACATGCTTAGCTCGCCGTTGGATCTCGTTCCCCGACAGCACGGCGTGCGAAGCGCACCGGGGAACCAGCCTGTGAGTTCAACCGCGGCAGACAGGCGGCCGCCGCGGCTGGATTCCCGTAATGATGACCCTACATCCACGAGTACGGGCACAAGTGGGTTCGGGGCTTACGCCTTAAGCGGCGAGAGCGTAGTTGTCGTCGTTGGCAACTAAAAGTTGCTGCTGGATTAACGAGGAAAGCGGCCCCCTCGGCATGCACCAGGCGATTTCGCGACCCCCGTCGAAGCCAGTGCACCCCCGTGTTCCGGGAAACCTGGCGCCTGCCGGTGGCAGTGAACGCGCGTGACGCAGCCAGTATAGGCGCGACGGGCGCCGGGGCAAGGGGTTCGCGGCTTGCATCGGCACCGTCCGTTCAGCAGGCGCGCATGCCGCTGAACGGCCGCCGGTCGGCAGGCGTTATGCTCGTCGCCCATGGCCATGGCAGACGACACGCCCCCGGGCGAACCACTACCGGTACGCCAGGGCTACATGCTTGCCGTGCTGGTGCTGGTGGCCGCGCTGACCCTGGTCGCGATCTACGCGACCGGCGCCGGCGCCCGGGAGCGCGCGATGTCCGAAGCGCGGCTCTCCGCCGAGGCCGACCAGGTCGTGGCGCGGCTCCGCCAGCAGCTGCTGACCTATGAGCTGGTCACCCGCGGCGGTGTGTCCCTGCTGGCCGCGATCCAGCGCCCGAACCAGCGCCAATGGCGCAACTACACCGACGGCCTCGACCTGTCGCAGCGGTTCCCGGCGATGCTGGGGCTCTGCTACGCCGCGTCCATGTCCCCGGCGGAGCTGCAGGATTTCCAGCTCGAACAGCGGGCGGCCTCGCGCCAGTTGTTTCGCGTGGATCCGCCGGGCGCGCGCGCCGAGTACGGTCCCGTCATCCTGCTTGAACCGCAGACCATGGCCAGCGCCGATGTCGTCGGCTTCGACATGCTGACCGAGCCGGTGCAGGCGGTCGCGATGGAAGCCGCGCGCACCAGCGCGGCCGCCCGGATCACGGCGCCGCTGCCGATGATGCAGGAGGGTGCCGGGCCGGGCCTGGTGATCTACGCGCCGGTCTACCGCTCGGGCATCGTGCCCGGGAACCCGGCGGCACGGCCGGCCGCGCTGTCGGGCTGGGTCTGCGCACCCTTCAGCATCGATCTGTTCGTCGCCTCCGCGCTGCCGGCCGGTGGCGGTGGGCTGTCGGTGCGCATCGTCGACATCGGCGATGACGACGCCGAAGCCGACGACCTGCCGGTGTTCCCGCTCGACTCCGCGGCGTTCCCCGATGCCGATGGCGTGCGGCACAGCCTGGTCGAGCAGGTGTATGGCCGCCGCTGGCGCCTCGACTTCCACCAGGCGCGGACGGGCGGCGGCGGTGGCCTGCTCGGCCCGGCGGGGACGATCGCCCTGGGGGTGCTCGCCTCGCTGCTGCTGTTCGCGCTGGCCATGATCCTTGCGCGCACCCAGTCGCGGGCCCAGGACATCGCTGCGCGGATGAGCGATTCCTACCGGCGCAGCGAACTCCGCTTCCGCAGCGCGATCCGGTTCTCGGCCATCGGCAAGGCCCTGCTCGACCGCGACGGCAGGATCATCGACGCCAACCTGGCCCTGGCCGACGTCTTGCGCGCGTCGCCGGAGGAGCTGATGGGGCGCATGTTCGGCAGCCTGTTCACGGGCGGCGACAACGCCGCCGAGGCGCGCGCGCGCGCGGCATCGGGCAGCGTGTACCGGGTGACCCGCGACCTCCACCGCGACGATGGCGACATCCGCCACGTGCACCTGACCTATGCCCAGGTGCCGGGTGAGCACGGGCAGGACGTGGCCAGCCTGGTCCAGGTGGAGGACATCACCGACCGCCTGCGTGCCGAGGCGCAGGTGCTGGCGCTGAACCGCACCCTGGAGGCCCGGGTCGCGCTGCGCACGCGCGAACTCACCCGCGCCAATGAAGAACTGGAGTCCTTCGCCTACACCATCTCCCACGACCTGCGGGCGCCGTTGCGCGCGATCGACGGCTTCAGCCGCATGGCCGCGGAGCGCCATGCCGACGCCTTCGACGATGTCGGTCGCGGCTACGTGGCGCGGGTGCGCGCGGCGACGCTGCGCATGGGCGAGCTGATCGATGCCCTGCTGAAGATGAGCCGGGTCTCGCGCAGCGAACTCAAGCGCGAGCCGCTGGACCTGTCGGCGATGGCCCGCGACATTCTTTCCGAGCTTGCGCAGGGTGACCCGGGGCGCGAGGTGGAGGTGGTGATCGAACCGGGCATGGTGGCGTCCGGGGACAGCGTCCTGGTGCGCAACCTGTTGGGCAACCTGCTTGGCAACGCCTGGAAATTCACCCGGGAAACCCCTGCGGCGCGGATCATGTTCCAGCGCGTCGGGCAGGGCGGCGAGGAGTGGTTCGAGGTCTCGGACAACGGCATCGGCTTCGACCAGGCCTATGCCGGCAAGCTGTTCCGGCCATTCCAGCGCCTGCACGCCGCCGACGAGTTCGCCGGCGAAGGCATCGGCCTGGCCTCGGTTAAGCGCATCATCGAGCGCCATGGCGGCACGATCAGTGGCGAAGGCGTCGTCGGCAAAGGCGCGCGCTTCCGTTTCACCCTGCCGGACGAGCCGGCCAGCGGCTGATCAGGCGTTCGGGTTGTGGTGGCGCATCGCGCGCTGCTTGTCGCGCTGCCAGTCACGGTCCTTGGCGGCATCGCGCTTGTCGTGCGACTGCTTGCCCTTCGCCAGCGCGAGTTCGATCTTCACCTTGTTGGCCTTCCAGTACAGCGCGGTGGGCACGATGGTGAAGCCGTCGCGCTGCACCAGGCCGACCAGCTTGTCGATCTCGTGCCGGTGCAGCAGCAGCTTGCGGGTGCGGCGCTCGTCGGCGACGACGTGGCTCGAGGCCTGGATCAGCGGCGTGACCTGGGCACCGAACAGGAACAGTTCGCCGCCGCGGACCACGGCGTAGCTCTCGCCTATGTTGGCGCGGCCCGCGCGGATCGACTTGAGCTCCCAGCCCTGCAGGGCGAGTCCGGCTTCATAGCGGTCCCCAAGGTGGTATTCGTGGCGCGCGCGCTTGTTCAGCGCGATCGTGCCACCGGCCTTGGCCTTTCCCTTATCCTTTGCGCTCTTGCCCATCCCGCCATTGTCCCACGGCACCGGGCGCGATAGGAACGGATGCACGCAGCCCATGCCCACGATCACACGGTCCGCACTGGTGCAACACTCGGCGACCAGGATGTTCTCGCTGGTCAACGACGTTGCCGCCTACCCGCAGCGCTTTGCCTGGTGCAGCGGGGCGCGGGTGCTGGAAGCCGATGACAGCCGCATGCTGGCCCGGCTCGAACTGGGCATCGGTGGCATCAGCACCTGGTTCACCACCGAGAACATGCTGGTCCCGCCGCAGCGCATCGACATGGAGCTGCGCGACGGCCCGTTCCGCAGGCTGGCCGGGCGCTGGGAGTTCCACGCACTGGACGAATCCGCCTGCAAGGTCACCCTCCAGCTCGACTTCGAGCCGCGCAGCCGCCTGCTGCTGCCGGCGATGAAGCTCGGGCTGCAGGGCCTGGCCGACCGCATGGTCGATGATTTCGTGCGCGTCGCCGACCGCGGCAGCTGAGCGGTGCGCGTGGAAGTGGTCCTGGCGCTGCCGCAGGCCTGCCGCGCGGTGGTGCTGGAACTGGCGGCGCCGGCCACGGTTGCCGATGCGGTCGCGGCCAGCGGCCTGCCGCAGGAGGGCATCGATGCCTATGCGGTGTACGGGGTGCGCGTGGCCGGCAGCGCCGCGCTGCGCGACGGAGACCGCGTCGAACTGCTGCGTCCGCTGCTGGTGGACCCCAAGGATGCGCGCCGCCGCCGCGCGGCCAGGGCCGCCAAAGGCTGAGCGCGCGACAGGGTAATCAGCGGCGCTTGGATTCGCTTCGCGGCAGGTTCGGGCCGAACTGGCGGCGCACGTTGCCGATCAGCTCCTTGTCGCGGTCGGGGAAGTAGTCGCCCTCCCAGCGCTGCAGGGTGTCGCCCTCGAAGAACAGCACCAGGTTGTGCACTTCGGTCTTGCCGGTGCGCCCGACGCGCTCGGTCGAGGTGTAATCCCAGCGTTCGTGGTGGAACGGATCCTGGATCGAGGGCGTGCCAAGCAGCGCCGACACCTGCTGGCGATTCATTCCCGCCTGCAGCTGGGCGACGTTGGCCGGCTGGACCAGGCTGCCCTGGTAGACGGGTTGCTTGTAGACGAAGCTGCAGCCGGCACAGAGGCAGGCGGCAAGGACGGGGACGATCAGGTTGCGCATCGGTGGCCAGGTCGGGGCGGACATGGGGCGATGATACACTCGCCGCGCCGCCGCGACCGGACCACGGCAGCTGGCGCTGCAATCGCCAATGAACGGGAATCGCATGGAAACCAACGAGCTGCGCAAGGCCGGACTGAAGGTCACGCATCCGCGCATGCGCATCCTGCAGCTGCTCGAGCAGGAGACCTCGCACCACCACATGTCAGCCGAAGACATCTACCGCCAGCTGCTGGACGGCGGCGACGAGATCGGCCTGGCCACCGTCTACCGCGTGCTCACCCAGTTCGAAGCGGCGGGCCTGGTGCTCAAGCACAACTTCGAAGGCGGTACCGCGGTCTACGAGATCGACCGCGGTGGCCACCACGACCACATGGTCGATGTCGACACCGGCAAGATCATCGAGTTCGAGAGTCCGGAGATCGAGGCCCTGCAGCACGAGGTGGCCGACAAGCACGGCTACCTCCTGGAAGAGCACTCTCTGGTGCTCTACGTGCGCAAGAAGCGCTGACCAACCGGGCGGTCGGCCGCTGCCCGCCGCTCAGCCGGCGCCGGGTTCCCCAGCCTCGCGCAGCAGGCGCCTGGCCGCCGCCCGCGCCTCGCGGCTGACCTCGATCCCGCCCAGCATCCGCGCCAGCTCTTCCTGGCGGCCGGCGTCGTCGAGCAGACGCACGGCGCTCTGGGTCATGCCCTCGCTTTCAGCCTTGCTGACCCGGTAATGGGCGTGGCCCTGGGCCGCGACCTGGGGCAGGTGGGTGACGCAGAGCACCTGGCGACGGTTGCCGAGGTCGCGCAGCTTGCGCCCCACGATCCCCGCCACGTTGCCGCCGATGCCCGAGTCCACCTCGTCGAAGACCATGGTCTGGACCGCGTCCAGGCCGAGAGCCGCGACCTCGATGGCCAGCGAAATGCGCGACAGCTCGCCGCCCGATGCCACCTTGCGTAGCGGCCGTGGCGGCTGTCCGGCGTTGGCGGTGACCAGGAATTCGACGCGCTCGGCGCCCTGTGCATCCGGCGCGTCGTCGCCCGTGGGTTCCAGTGCCACCTCGAAGCGCCCGCCGCCCATGCCGAGCTCGCCGATCAGAGCGGTGGTCGCCTTGCCCAGTGCGGTCGCGGCCCTGGCGCGGGCCTTGCCGAGGCGCGCGGCGGCGCTGCGCCATGCGCCTGCGGCCGTCCCGATCTCGCCTTCCAGGCCCGCCAGGCGCTTCGCCGAGCCCGCAAGCGACTCCAGCTCCGCGGCCAGCGCGTCGCGATGCGCGGCCAGTTCTTCCGGCGGCACGCGGTGCTTGCGTGAGAGCTCGTGGAGGCGCGACAGGCGGTGCTCCTGGGTCTGCAGGTGGTCCGGGTCGATATCGAGGTCGGCGCGGACCCGGTCCAGCAGCACCGCCGCCTCGTCGAGCTGGATCGCGGCACCATCGAGCATGGCGTCCACTTCGCCCAGGCGCGATTCATGGGCCTGCATCCGCGCGAGCGCGCCGCGCAGCTGCTGGACCACGGCCGGCAGCGACCCGTCGCCGCCCAGGCGCTCAAGCGCGGCATCGCAGGCCTCGACCAGTTCGGTGGCATGCGCCTGGCGCCGGTGCGCGGCCACCAGTTCTTCGATGGCATCGGGTTCGAGCACCTCGCGCTCGAGCTCGGCGTGCTGGTGCTCAAGGAAGTCGATGCGGTCGGAGACGTCGCCGGCGGCGCTGAGCCGTGCGCGCTCCTGCAGCAATGACGACCACGCGTGCGCCGCCGTGGCCACCGCGGCCAGCTCGGCCTCGTGGCGCCCGAAGGCATCGAGCAGGACCAGCTGGCTGCCGCGCGACAGCAGCGCCTGGTGTTCGTGCTGGCCGTGGATCTCGACCAGCAGCGCCGCCAGCGCCCCCAGCTGCGACAGGGTGGCGGGGCGGCCGTTGACCCACGCCCGCGAGCCGCCGTCGGCGCGGAGGGTGCGCCGCAGCTGGCAGGCCTGGCCGTCGTCGAACTCCTGTTCGCGCAGCCAGTCCAGCGCCAGGGGCGAATCGCCGAGGTCGAACTCGGCGTCGAGTTCGGCGCGGCGTGCGCCGTGGCGGACCATGCCGGCGTCGGCGCGCAGCCCGGACAGGAAGCCGAGGGCATCGACGATGAGCGACTTGCCCGCGCCGGTCTCGCCCGACACGACGGTCAGCCCCGGCCCGAACTCGAGTTCGGTGGCGGAGACAACGGCGAAATCCTTGATCGACAGTCGCTTGAGCATGGTGCGCGGATTGTGCCGTGGAGATGCACGGCCTGTCATCGCCGGATCGTGCCGATTCGAGCCGGCGGCTTGCGACACGTGCGCATCGGACGTATACCCGCGGCATGTCCCGACGCCGTTCCGATCCCCTCGACCCGCGCGCGCGCCAGCTGCTGCGCACCCTGATCGCGCGCCATATCCGCGACGGCGAGCCGGTCGGTTCGCAGACCCTGGTCCGCCACGCCGGCCTCGACGTGAGCGCGGCCACGGTGCGCAACATCCTGTCCGACCTGGAGGAAGTGGGCCTGCTGTCGGCGCCGCACACCTCGGCCGGGCGCGTGCCCACGGCCCGCGGCTACCGCGTGTTCGTCGACTCGCTGCTCCAGCTCAGCCCGCTGGAGGAGGAGGAGTTCATGCGCATGCGCGGCAGCCTGGCGGCCAGTGCCGGGACCCAGACGCTGCTGGGCAGCGCCTCGGAGCTGGTCTCGGCGATGACCCGTTTCGTCGGCGTGGTCAGCGTGCCCGGGCGCGAGCAGTTCGCCTTCCGCCAGATCGACTTCGTGCCGTTGGACGGACAGCGGGTGATGGCGATCGTGGTGTTCGCCGACCACGAGGTCCAGAACCGGATCGTCCATACCCGGCGCGCCTATGACGCCGCCGAGCTGGAGCGGGTGGCCAATTACCTCAATGCCCACTTCGCCGGCCAGCCGCTGGCGCGGATCCGCGCGGCGCTGGTCGAAGGGCTCCGCAGCGCCCGCAGCGAGATGGAGGGCCTGCTTCGCGCCACCACCGACCTGGCCGAACAGGTGCTGGTACCCGGTAGCGAAGACATGGTGGTTGCCGGGCAGGCGCGCCTGCTGGGGCTCCAGGACCTTGCCGACCTTGACCGCCTGCGCGGCCTGTTCGACGCGTTCACGGAGAAACGCGAGATTCTGCAGCTGCTCGAACGCACGGTGAAGGCCCAGGGCGTGCGCGTGTTCTTCGGCGAGGAAACCGGGATCGCGCCGCTGGCCGGGATGTCGCTGGTGACCGCGCCCTACGGCGCCGGCGGTCGCGTCCTGGGGGTGCTGGGGGTGATCGGCCCCACGCGCATGGCCTACGAGCGGGTGATCCCGGTGGTCCAGGCGACCGCCGAGGTCCTCGGCGCCGCCTTGAATCCCGACGCGGCATCCCCACTCAGTGCGGACCGAGACACTCCGGACCCAGGACAGCGATGACCACCGAACAGACGCCCGACCACGCCGCCGAGGCGCCCGCAGACGAGCTTCCGCTGGAAGACGTGATCGAAACCCTCCGCGCCGAGCTGGAGCAGGTGCGCGCGCAGTCGCTGATCGACCGCGCCGACCTTGAAAACCAGCGCCGCCGGCTGGAGCGCGATGTCCAGAACGCCTGCCGCTTCGCCAACAAGCAGATCCTGGGCGACCTGCTGCCGGTATTCGACAGCCTGGACGCGGCGCTGGCTGCTGCCGGGAGCAACGGCCCGCTGCGCGAAGGCATCGAGCTGACCCTGCGCGAGCTGCGCCGGGTCACCGGCAACCAGGGCCTGTACGAAATCGCCCCGGCTGCCAACGAGGTCTTCAATCCCGATCTGCACCAGGCGATGAGCGTGGTCGAGGCCCCCGACGTCGACGCCGGCGCCGTGGCCCAGCTGTTCCAGAAGGGCTACCGCCTCAACGAGCAGCTGCTGCGCCCGGCCCTGGTCGCGGTGTCGAACGACGACTGAGCGTCGATTGAACCCCTGCCGGTTGATTCCGGCGGCCGCTGGCGCTTGAAGGCGTGGTGGCCAATCCCCAGATAGCAGTCATCGGCGGCATCGCCGCCCCCCGAATCCAGACATAGAGGCATATTCCCATGGCAAAGATCATCGGCATCGATCTCGGCACGACCAACTCCTGCGTGGCGATCATGGACGGCGGCAAGGCCCGCGTCATCGAGAACAGCGAAGGCGACCGCACGACCCCGTCCGTCGTCGCCTACACCAAGGACGGCGAAGTGCTGGTCGGCGCGTCCGCCAAGCGCCAGGCCGTCACCAACCCGAAGAACACCTTCTATGCGGTCAAGCGCCTGATCGGCCGCAAGTTCACCGACGCCGAGGTCAAGAAGGACCTCGGCCTGGTCCCGTACGCGATCGTCGAGCACGACAACGGCGACGCCTGGGTGCAGACCAGCGACGGCAAGAAGCTGTCGGCGCAGGAAGTCTCCGCGCGCATCCTCGAGAAGATGAAGAAGACCGCCGAGGACTACCTGGGCGAGAAGGTGACCGAGGCCGTGATCACGGTGCCGGCGTACTTCAACGACTCGCAGCGCCAGGCGACCAAGGACGCCGGCCGCATCGCCGGCCTCGACGTCAAGCGCATCATCAACGAGCCGACCGCGGCCGCGCTGGCCTATGGCCTGGACAAGGACGGCGGCGACCGCAAGATCGCCGTGTACGACCTCGGCGGCGGCACCTTCGACATGTCGATCATCGAGATCGCCGAGGTCGACGGCGAGAAGCAGTTCGAGGTGCTGGCCACCAACGGCGACACCTTCCTCGGCGGCGAGGACTTCGACAAGCGCGTCATCGACTACCTGGTCGAGGAATTCAACAAGGACTCCGGGATAGACCTGCGCAAGGATCCGCTCGCCCTGCAGCGCCTGAAGGACGCCGCCGAACGCGCGAAGATCGAGCTCTCCACCGCGCAGCAGACCGAGGTCAACCTGCCGTACGTGACTGCGGACGCCTCCGGTCCGAAGCACCTGAACATCAAGCTGACCCGGGCCAAGCTCGAGGCGCTGGTGGAAGACCTGGTCAAGAAGACGATCGAACCCTGCCGCACGGCGCTCAACGACGCCGGCCTGCGCGCCAGCGACATCAACGACGTGATCCTGGTCGGCGGCCAGACCCGCATGCCCAAGGTGCAGGCGGCGGTGGCCGAGTTCTTCGGCAAGGAGCCGCGCAAGGACGTGAACCCCGACGAGGCGGTCGCCATCGGCGCCGCGGTCCAGGGCGGCGTGCTGGCCGGCGACGTCAAGGACGTGCTGCTGCTCGACGTCACCCCGCTGAGCCTCGGCATCGAGACCCTGGGCGGCGTGTTCACCAAGATCATCGAGAAGAACACCACCATCCCGACCAAGGCCTCGCAGACCTTTTCCACCGCCGAGGACAACCAGTCCGCGGTGACGGTGCACGTGCTGCAGGGCGAGCGCGAGCAGGCCCGCTACAACAAGTCGCTGGCCAAGTTCGACCTGTCCGGCATCGATTCCGCGCCGCGCGGCATGCCGCAGGTGGAGGTGTCGTTCGACATCGACGCCAACGGCATCGTCCACGTCACCGCCAAGGACAAGAAGACCGGCAAGGAGCAGAAGGTCGAGATCAAGGCCGGCTCCGGCCTGTCCGACGACGAGATCCAGCGGATGGTCGCCGACGCCGAGGCGCACCGCGAGGACGACAAGAAGTTCCACGAGCTGGTCGGCGCCCGCAACCAGGCCGATGCCCTGGTGCACGGCACCCGCAGCGCGATCAAGGACAACGGCGACAAGGTCCCGGGCGATGTGATCGGTCGCGTCGAGTCCGCCATCGCCGAGGTCGAGACCGCGATGAAGGGTGACGACAAGGGCCAGATCGAGGCCAAGACCAAGGCTCTGGAAGAGGTGTCCCAGGCGCTGTTCGCCGCGGTCGGTGCCGCCGGACAGGGGGGCGACGCCCAGGGCGACGCGGGCCGGGATCCGGCCGCCCAGGCGGCGGACGACGTCGTCGACGCCGAGTTCACCGAGGTCAAGGACGACGACAGCAAGGCCTGACGGCCCCTGGAGTCGTGGAAGCGGCCCGGCCGCGATGGCCACGCCCATGGCGGGGACCGGATGAACTCCGGTTCCCGCCGCGTATCCGGACCCCGTACTTCGGGTCCACCAGGCACCACGGACCTTGATCGATGAGCAAGCGCGATTACTACGAAGTCCTCGGCGTCGGCCGCAATGCCACCGAGGACGAGCTGAAGAAGGCCTATCGCCGCAGCGCGATGAAGCACCACCCTGACCGCAACCCCGGCGACCACGTCGCCGAGGCTGCGTTCAAGGAGTGCAAGGAGGCCTACGAGGTGCTGTCCGACGGCGGCAAGCGCCGCATGTACGACCAGCACGGCCACGCCGCGTTCGAACATGGCATGGGTGGCGGCAACGCCGGCCCCGGCTTCGGCGGCGGTCCGGACGTGGGCGACATCTTCGGCGACATCTTCGGCAACATCTTCGGCGGTGGAGGCCCGCGCGGTCCGCGCCGCGGTGCCGACATCGGCTATGTGATGGAGCTCGACCTGGAAGAGGCCGTCGCCGGCGTCGAGCGCCGCATCGTCCTGCCCACCCTGGTCGAATGCGAGCCCTGCAGGGGCAGCGGTTCCGAAGACGGGACGCTCGAGACCTGCGACACCTGCCACGGCAACGGCCAAGTGCGCTTCCAGCGCGGCATCTTCTCGATGCAGCAGCCGTGCCCGTCCTGCCATGGCCGCGGCAAGACCTTCAAGAGTCCCTGTCCGTCCTGCCGCGGCAATGGCCGCGTGGAAGAGGAAAAGGTGCTGTCGGTGAAGGTGCCGGCCGGCGTCGACAGTGGTGACCGCATCCGCCTTTCCGGCGAAGGCGAGGCCGGGCCCGCGGGCACCCAGCCGGGCGACCTGTATGTCGAAGTGCGCGTGCGCCCGCACGACATCTTCGAGCGCGACGGCGACGACCTGCACTGCGAAGTGCCGATCCGCCTCTCGCAGGCGGCGCTTGGGGACACCGTGCGCGTGCCGACCCTTGGCGGCGAGGCCGAGATCCGCATCCCCGCCGAGACCCAGACCGGCAGGGTCTTCCGCCTGCGCGACAAGGGCGTGAAGTCGGTGCGCAGCCGCGCCAAGGGCGACCTGTACTGCAAGGTGGTGGTGGAAACCCCGGTCAACCTGACCCCCGCGCAGCGCGAGCTGCTGGACCAGTTCGAGGCCACGTTCTCCGGCGAGGGCGCACGCCGCCATTCGCCGCGGTCGAGCACCTTCGTCGATGGGGTCAAGGGCTTCTGGGAGCGGATGACGTCCTGACGCGGTGGCGACGCGGCGGCGCCGCTGTCCTGCTTGTCGCGGCCCCCGGGCGTCGCTAGCCTAGCCGCATGGGCGATCCGGTCAGCAGGTTGTTGATCCACGGCGGCAGCGGCCGCATGGGGCGCGCGCTGCTGCGTCTTTGCGCCGAGGGCGTGCCGGAAGACTGCAGCGTGGTCGCGGCGGTGTCGCGGCGGCCGCCGCAGCGCGTGGTCGATGGCGTGCCGCAGTTCTCCACCAGCGAGCTGTCCGGCGTTCCCGCCTTCGACGTCGCGATCGACTTCAGCCTGCCCGAGGGCTTCGATCCGCTGCTGGCCCTGTGCCGGCAGCGTGGCGCAGCGCTGGTCTCGGGTACCACCGGGCTCTCGGCTGCCCAGCGGCAGGCGATGGCCGCGGCCGCGGCGGACATTCCGCTGCTGTGGGCGGCCAACTTCAGCCTCGGCGTGGCCGTGCTCGAGGAGCTGGTGGAGCGCGCGGCAGCGGCCCTGGCGGGTTGGGACTGCGACATCGTCGAGAGCCACCACGTGCACAAGCAGGACGCGCCCTCGGGCACCGCGCTGGCCCTCGGCGCCCTAGCGGAGCGGGGCGGGGCCGAACCGCGCTATGCCAGCCTCCGCGCCGGCGACGTGGTCGGCGAGCACCTGGTCCAGTTCACCGGCATGGGCGAGCGCATCGAGCTGGTCCACCGCGCCAGCAGTCGCGACGTGTTCGCGCGCGGGGCGCTGCTGGCCGCGAGCCGCCTGCACGGCCGCGAAGCAGGGGCCTGGCGGCTGCGCGACCTGCTCTGAGCCGCCCGGGTTCATCTTCCGCGCTGGCGCGGCAGGCCGCGCGCCGGTAACATTCCCGCTCGCCTGAACCACTTGCCTCCGGGCCGGCCAATGCCGGGCCGGTGGCGTCCTGCAACCCCACGTAGGCGACCGCCAGTGACCCCACCCGCAATCCTCGCGCTCGAAGACGGCACGGTCTTCGAAGGCGTTTCCGTCGGCGCGCCCGGCCTTTCCGTTGGCGAGGTCGTGTTCAACACGGCGATGACCGGCTACCAGGAGGTCCTGACCGACCCCTCGTACGCGCGCCAGATCGTCACCCTGACCTATCCGCACATCGGCAACACCGGCTGCACCGCCCAGGACGACGAGTCCGGCCAGGTCTGGTCGGCGGGCCTGGTGGTGCGCGACGTTCCGCGCCGGCCGAGCAGCTGGCGCAGCCGTGCCGCCCTGCCGGAATGGCTGGCCGACCGCGGCGTGGTCGCGATCGCCGGCATCGACACCCGCCGCCTGACCCGCCTGCTGCGCGCGCGCGGCTCGCAGAACGGCGCGGTGATGGCCGGCGAGATCGATATCGACCGTGCCATCGAGGCCGCGCGCAAGTTCCCCGGCCTCAAGGGCATGGACCTGGCCAGCGTGGTCAGCACCGAAAGCCGCTATGAGTGGAGCGAGGGCGACCTCGAGCTCGATGCCGGGACCTTCCGCAAGGTGGCACCGCGCTTTCGCGTCGTGGCCTGGGACTACGGCGTGAAGCGCAACATCCTGCGCATGCTCGCCGACCGCGGCTGCGACGTGACCGTGGTTCCGGCGCGCACCACCGCGGCCGAGGCGCTGGCGCTCAAGCCCGACGGCGTGTTCCTGTCGAACGGCCCCGGCGACCCCGAGCCCTGCGACTACGCGATCGCCGCGATCCGCGAGGTGCTGGCCGCCGGCGTGCCCACCTTCGGCATCTGCCTGGGCCACCAGCTGCTGGCGCTGGCGGTCGGCGCCAGGACGCTGAAGATGGCCAACGGCCACCACGGCGCCAACCACCCGGTGCAGGACCTCGAGTCGGGCAGGGTGATGATCACTTCGCAGAACCACGGCTTCGCGGTCGACGAGGCGACGCTGCCCGACAACGTCCGCGTTACCCACCGCTCGCTGTTCGACGGCAGCAACCAGGGCATCGCGCTTACCGATGCGCCGGCCTTCAGCTTCCAGGGACACCCCGAGGCCGCTCCCGGCCCGCAGGACGTGACCCCGCTCTTCGACCGATTCGTCGCGCTGATGGAGGCGCACTGATGCCCAGGCGCACCGACCTCAAGACCATCCTCATCATCGGCGCCGGCCCGATCGTCATCGGCCAGGCCTGCGAGTTCGACTACTCCGGCGCCCAGGCCTGCAAGGCCCTGCGCGAGGAGGGCTACCGCGTGGTGCTGGTGAATTCCAACCCGGCCACGATCATGACCGACCCGGAGATGGCCGATGCGGTCTACATCGAGCCGATCACCTGGCAGATGGTCGAGAAAATCATCGCCAAGGAGCGCCCGGACGCGCTGCTGCCGACCATGGGCGGCCAGACCGCGCTCAACTGCGCGCTGGATCTTGCCGACCACGGCGTGCTCGAGAAGTACGGCGTCGAGCTGATCGGCGCGAAGCGCGAGGCCATCATGATGGCCGAGGACCGCGAGCTGTTCCGCGTGGCCATGGGCGAGATCGGGCTGGAGTGCCCCAAGGCCGCGGTCGCGAAGACCTTCGAGCAGGCAGTCGAGATCCAGGCGACCGTCGGCTATCCGACCATCATCCGCCCGAGCTTCACGCTGGGCGGCAGCGGCGGCGGCATCGCATACAACAGGGAAGAGTTCGAGGACATCGTCAAGCGCGGCCTCGAGCTGTCGCCGACCAACGAGGTGCTGGTCGAGGAATCCGTGCTCGGCTGGAAGGAGTTCGAGATGGAAGTGGTCCGCGACACCGCGGACAACTGCATCATCGTCTGCTCGATCGAGAACCTCGACGCGATGGGCGTGCACACCGGTGACTCGATCACGGTCGCCCCGGCGCAGACCCTCACCGACCGCGAGTACCAGCGCCTGCGCCAGGCGTCCATCGACGTGCTGCGCAAGATCGGCGTCGACACCGGCGGCTCCAACGTCCAGTTCGGCATCAACGCCGAGACCGGGCGCGTGGTGGTGATCGAGATGAACCCGCGGGTGTCGCGCTCCTCGGCGCTGGCGTCGAAGGCCACCGGTTTCCCGATCGCCAAGGTCGCGGCCAAGCTTGCGGTTGGCTACACGCTTGATGAGCTGAAGAACGAGATCACCGGCGGCCTGACCCCGGCCTCGTTCGAGCCGTCGATCGACTACGTGGTCACCAAGATCCCGCGCTTCGCGTTCGAGAAATTCCCGCAGGCGGATTCGCGCCTGACGACGCAGATGAAGTCGGTGGGCGAGGTCATGGCCATGGGCCGCACCTTCCAGGAGTCGCTGCAGAAGGCGCTGCGCGGGCTCGAGACCGGCAAGGCCGGGCTGGACCCGACCGGCCTGGACCTGGACAGCGAAGAAGGCAAGGCCGCGCTGCGGCGCGAGCTGCGCGAGCCCGGTCCCGATCGCCTGTTCCACGTCGCCGACGCCTTCCGCGCCGGCATGAGCGTGGACGAGGTGTTCACCCTGTCCTGGATCGACCCCTGGTTCCTCGACCAGATCGAAGACATCGTTGCCACCGAGCGCCAGGTCGCGGAAGCCGGCGTTGACGGATTGACCGCTTCGCGTCTTCGCGAGATCAAGCGCATGGGCTTCTCCGACGCCCGCCTGTCGCAGCTTGTCGGCGTTGAAGAGAAGGCCGTGCGCGCGCTGCGCCGCGCCTTCGGCATCAAGCCGGTCTACAAGCGCGTGGACTCCTGCGCCGCCGAGTTCGCCACCACCACCGCCTACCTCTACTCGACCTACGAGGAAGAGTGCGAGGCAGAGCCCACCGACCGCGACAAGATCATCGTGCTCGGCGGCGGTCCCAACCGCATCGGCCAGGGCATCGAGTTCGACTATTGCTGCGTGCACGCCGCGCTTGCGCTGCGCGAGGACGGGTACGAGACCATCATGGTCAACTGCAACCCGGAAACCGTCTCGACCGACTTCGACACCTCCGACCGCCTGTACTTCGAGCCGGTGACGCTGGAAGACGTGCTCGAGATCGTCGAGCTCGAGAAGCCCAAGGGCGTGATCGTGCAGTACGGCGGGCAGACGCCGCTGAAGCTTGCGCGCGCGCTCGAGGCCAACGGCGTGCCGATCATCGGCACCTCGCCGGACTCGATCGATCTTGCCGAAGACCGCGAGCGCTTCCAGCACCTGGTCGACAAGCTCGGCCTGAAGCAGCCGCCCAACCGCACCGCGCGCAGCGCCGAGCAGGCCCTGGTGCTGGCACGCGAGATCGGCTATCCGCTGGTCGTGCGCCCGAGCTACGTGCTCGGCGGCCGGGCGATGGAAGTGGTGCACGCCGAAGCCGATCTCGAGCGCTACATGCGCGAGGCGGTCAAGGTGTCCAATGATTCGCCGGTGCTGCTCGACCGCTTCCTCGACAACGCGGTGGAGGTCGACATCGACCTGATTGCCGATACCGATGGCCAGGTGCTGATCGGCGGGGTGATGGAGCACATCGAAGAGGCCGGCGTGCACTCGGGTGACTCGTCGTGTTCCTTGCCGCCGTATTCGCTGTCGGCCGATACCAAGGCCCGCCTGCGCGAGCAGGTCACGGCGATGGCGCGCGCGCTGGGCGTGGTCGGGCTGATGAACACCCAGTTCGCGGTCCAGTCCGACGAGGACGGCAATGACACGATCTTCCTGCTCGAGGTCAATCCGCGCGCTTCGCGCACGGTGCCCTTCGTCTCCAAGGCCACCGGGGTGCCGCTGGCGAAGATCGCCGCGCGCTGCATGGCCGGCCGCACCCTGGCCGACCAGGGCGTGACCGAAGAGGTCGTGCCCGGCTACTACTCGGTCAAGGAAGCGATCTTCCCCTTCGCCAAGTTCCAGGGCGTGGATCCGATCCTGGGCCCGGAAATGCGCTCGACCGGCGAGGTGATGGGCGTGGGCCAGAGCTTCGGCGCCGCATTCGCGCGCGCGCAGGAAGCGGCGGGCATCAAGGCGCCCGAGCCGGGCAAGGCCTTCGTCTCCGTGCGCGACCCGGACAAGCGGCGGCTGCTGCCCGTGGCCCACGAACTCGTGGAGCGCGGCTTCAGCCTGGTCGCGACCACGGGCACGGCCGCCTGGCTGAGCGAGCACGGGGTCGCCTGCGAGCAGGTCAACAAGGTCGCCGAGGGTCGGCCGCACATTGTCGACCTGATCAAGAACGGCGACATCGCCTACATCGTCAACACCACCGAAGGGCGCCAGGCGATCGCGGATTCGTTCTCGATCCGCCGCGAGGCGCTGCAGCAGCGGGTGACCTATTCGACCACCATTGCCGGTGCGAAGGCCTTGCTGCATTCTCTGGAATATCGTGGCAGCGGCCCGGTGTGGGCACTGCACGAACTGCATGAGGAATTGAAGCGGACATGAGACCACCGATCACGTCGCAGGGAGCGCAGCGGCTGCGCGCGGAGCTGGACGAACTGAAGAGCGTCCAGCGGCCTGCCGTCATCAATGCGATCGCCGAGGCGCGCGCGCACGGCGACCTGAAGGAAAACGCCGAGTACCACGCCGCGCGCGAGCAGCAGGGCTTCATCGAGGGTCGCATCAAGCAGCTCGAGAGCGAGCTCTCGCACGCGCAGGTGATCGACGTGTCGACGCTCAAGGTCGGCGACAAGGTCGTGTTCGGCGCCAACGTGCTGCTGGCCGACGAAGAAACCGGTGCGGAGAAGCGCTACCAGATCGTTGGCGACCTCGAAGCCGACATCAAGCTGGGCCTGATCGCGATCTCGTCACCGGTGGCGCGCGCGCTGATCGGCAAGCACGCCGGCGAGGTGGTGACCATCGAGGCGCCCGGCGGCATCAGCGAGTACGAGATCGTCGAGGTCAGCTACGGCTGATCCGGCGATGCCGGCTTCCAGCAGCATCACCCTTCTGCTCCCGGCCGCCGCGCGACTCGGGCGGCAGCGCCTGTCCGCGGCGAGCATGAAGCTGCTCGGCCGCGGCCGCCCGGGCCCGAGCGGCGCCCCGGGGCGCCGCGCCCAGCTGCTCCGGCATTTCCCGCTGCACGGCGAGGGCTGGCCGATCGCGGCGCTGTCGCGACAGGCCGAGCTTGGCGACGCCGCCGGCTCCGCCTGGCTGCGCGCCGACCCGGTCTGGCTGCGCCCGGACATCAACGGCGTACGCCTGCTTGCGCACGGCGAAGCATTGGCCTTGACGCGCGAGGACTGCGACCAACTGCTGCCGGCGCTGCGTCCGCTGTTCGGCGACGCCGGTTTCGAACTCGATGCGCCGGATCCCGCGCGCTGGTACCTGCGTCTGCCGAAGGACGCGAAGGTGCCGGAGTTCTCGGATCCCGGCGACGCGCTGGGCGAGGACATCTTCGACCACCTCGACATCAGCCCTGAAGGCCGGCGCTGGCGCAGTCTGGAAAGCGAAGCCCAGGTCACGCTGCACAACCATCCGCTCAATGCACGGCGGGTGGCACGCGGCCAGGCGCCGGTGAATGCGCTGTGGTTCTGGGGCGGCGGTCGCTTGCCGGCGGCAAGCGGCAGGGATGGCGCGACCGGCTTCAGCGACGACGACACCGCGCGCGCGCTGGCCGCCGCCAGCGGACGCGGCCAGCCGCTGCCTGCGCGGTTCACCGGCGAGCCCGGGGTCTACGACATCGAGGGCACGCGCGACCTGCAGTGGATCGAAGGCGAGTGGTTGCTGCCCGCGCTGGAGGCGCTGCGCGCGGGCGGTATCGGCACGCTGTGCCTGGATGATGGCGACGGCTGGCGCCTTGCGCTGAAGCGCGCACACCTGCTGCGCGTCTGGCGCCGCGCCGCGCCGTGGCCGGGCCCGTGACGACGCTCCGCAGCATCCGGCGCCGGCTGCCGGCGGACGCCATGCCCGGCGATGCCGGACGCGAGGCCGCTGCATGGCCGGCGGAGATTCCGCCGCTGCTGCGCCGCATCTACGCCGCGCGCGGGGCCCTGGACATCGATTCCGCGCGCCCGCGGCTGGCCGACCTGCTGCCGCCCGATGGCCTGCTCGACCTCGAGCGCGCCACCGCGCTGCTGTCGTCGGCAATCAGCGAAGGCCGCCGCATCCTCGTGGTTGGCGATTTCGATGCCGACGGCGCCACCGCCTGTGCCGTCGCCGTGCGCGGCCTGCGCATGCTCGGCGCGCGCGGAGTGCTGCACGCGGTGCCCAACCGGGTGACCCACGGCTATGGCCTGTCGCCCTCGCTGGTGGCCGAGCTGGCGCCGCTGCAGCCGGACCTGCTGGTCACCGTCGACCACGGCATCGCCTGCCACGCGGGCATCGACGCCGCCAAGGCGCTCGGGTGGCAGGTGCTGGTGACCGACCACCACCTGCCGGGCGAGCAGCTGCCGGCGGCGGACGCGATCGTCAATCCGAACCGCAGCGGCGACGGCTTTGCCGGCAAGTCGCTGGCCGGCGTCGGCGTCATCTTCTACGTGCTGCTGGCGCTGCGCGCGCGGATGCGCGCGGACGGCCGCCTGCAGGGCAAGGGGCCGGATCTCTCGAGCCTGCTGGACCTGGTCGCCGTCGGCACCGTCGCCGACCTCGTGCCCCTGGACGCCAACAACCGCGCGCTGGTTGCCGCGGGCCTGCGGCGACTGCGTGCGGGCCGCGGCTGCGCCGGCCTGGCGGCGCTGGTCGAAGTCGCGGGTCGTACGGCATCGCGACTGGGCGCCGGCGACATCGGCTACGCGGTCGGCCCGCGCCTCAACGCCGCCGGGCGGCTGGAAGACATGTCGCTGGGGATCGAGTGCCTGCTCTGCGACGATCCGGCGCGCGCGCGTGAGCTTGCGCAGCGCCTGGACGCGATCAACCGCGAACGCAGGACCGTGCAGCAGGGCATGCTGGACGAGGCCGAGCGCGCCCTGTCGGTACAGGCCCTGGACGGGATCGGGCAGGGCGGCGGCGTCCGCGCCGCCATCTGCGCCTACGACGCCGGCTGGCATCCCGGCGTGGTCGGCCTGGTCGCATCCAAGCTGAAGGAGCGCCTGCACCGGCCCGTGGTCGCCTTCGCGCCGGCGGAGCCTGGCGCAAGCGCACTGCGCGGCTCGGCGCGCTCGATCCCCGGCTTCCACGTGCGTGATGCGCTGGCCGCCGTCGACGCGCGCCACCCGGGCCTGATCGAGCGCTTCGGCGGGCATGCGATGGCGGCCGGGCTCAGCCTGGACGCGCGCAACCTGGGCGCGTTCGAAGCGGCCTTCCTCGCCCATGCCGAAGCCACCCTAGACGCCGCCACCCTGGAAGCGACCATCGACAGCGACGGGGCGCTGGCGCCCGCCGAGTTCGACCGTGCCCACGCCGAGGCGCTGCGCGACGGCGGACCCTGGGGCCAGGGCTTCCCCGAGCCCCTGTTCGACGGCGAGTTCGAAGTGCTCGAGTGGCGCGTGGTCGGCGAACGCCACCTCAAACTGGGCCTGCGCTGCGAAGGTACGCGGACACCGCTGGCGGCGATCCACTTCGGCGGCTGGCGCAACGAGCCGCCGCCGTCGCGCCTGCACCTTGCCTACCGGCTTGCGCCCGACGACTACCGCGGCGGCGATGCGATCCAGCTGATCGTGGAACACGCCACCGCCGCCGGGGATCAGCCCGCGGCCGAGCCCGCCGTCGCGGCCGCCGCCGGCCGGTAGAGCCGCAGCGCGCGCAGCAGCGCTACCGCGCCGATGAGCACCGCGACGTAGCCGCCTGCGGTCGACACGAATGCTGCGGGGTGCCGGACCGGCCAGCCGCCGGCGGCATGGATGATTTCCAGCAGCGAAAGGATCCCGTAGGCCAGCGCCAGCGCGATCAGCACGCGCGCCGCCCGCACGGCCGCGGGTCCGGCGTCGTCGGGGAAGCCGGCGCGCATCAGCACGCCGATGCTGAGCAGGGTGCCCGCCACGCCGCCGGCATGCCCGGGATCCAGCCACGGCACGAAGCCGCTCGCAAGCGCCAGGCCCACGGTCCCGGCCAGGCCGAGCAACCACGTCCGCCACGCACCCGGGCCGCCCGCCTCGAGCCTGCGCACGAACGCCACGGCCAGCAGCGCCGCAGCGACGCCGACCACCAGCCCGCCGAGCACGTCGGCAAGGAAATGCCGGCCCAGGTACATCCGCGACACGCCCATCAGCAGCGGCCAGGCGACCACCAGTCCCCAGGCCCATGCCCGCCGGGCGCGCATCAGCAGCGCCATGGCCAGCACGAAGGCGGTGGCGGCGCTGGTGTGCCCGCTGACGAAGCCGAAGCTGGCGTCGGGCCGGGCACGGGCCGCGGTGATGGCCTCCGGCGAAGGCAGCGCCCAGAAGCCGTCCGCGGCGCCATCGCCCACCAGGTGCCGGCCGGCCTCGCCTTCGTCGAGGATCCGCGCGTCCACCTCGCTGGGCCGCGGCAGCCCGAAGCCGTGCTTGGCGGCGTCGGTCGCCATCACCACCAGCATCAGCGCCAGCAGTACCCCCAGTCCCGGGCGCAGGCGCAGCCCGAACAGCAGCACGAGGATCGCGGGCACATAGGCGCGGGCATCGCCCAGGGCGCTGATCGCGTGCATGCACCACGCGAACCAGGGCGCGCTCAGCCCCTGCAGCCAGAGGATCGGATCGGCTTCGAACATGCGGGCTTTCCGGGACGGCCCGACGGCGGGCGCCGGAAGCTTACGCTCTGCGCATCGTCCCGGGGCTTCAGGCCGAACAGGGGCCGCAGCCAGCGCACGCGCCGGATGAGGCATTCGTGCAGCAGCAGGCAGCCGGCGACCGTTCCCGTGATCACGACCACCGGTTCCAGCCAGGAGTGCGGCGCCAGCGCCGGCGCCGCGAACGCCAGCGGCACGATCAGGCTCTGGTGGAGGATGTACCAGGGATACACCGCTTCGGTGGCGTACGGCAGCCAGCGGAACGGCCGGTCCAGGAGCGCCCCTGCCCAGCCGAAGATCGCCAACAGCGCGGTCCACGAATACAGCGCCCGCGCCATGCGTTCGACCATGGCCCAGTCCACGTGCAGCGCCCACGCCGGGATGTCGGCGGGCTGCAGGCTGCGCCCGGCTGCGCGCAGCCCCAGCTCGATCGTGATCGCGCCGAGGGCCAGTGCCAGCATCCGGCCGCGCGCCGCCTGCACCCGCTCCCAGAATTGCGGCTCGCATGCCACCAGCCAGCCGACCAGGAAGAAGGCGAAGTATTTCGCGTGGGCGTACCAGTCGCCCGCCAGGGCATGGGTTTCGGGAAACCGCGGCATCAGCCACCACAGGCAGGCGAAGAGCCACGCGGCCGGGACCAGCACGCAGCAGGCGGCGCTGCGACCGCAGACCCATGCGCCGAGGCGGCCGGCGCCCGCCGTGCCCGCGACGCGGGCCAGGACCAGCACCACCGCCGTATAGGTCCAGGCATAGGCCAGGTACCACAGGTGGTTCCAGGTCACGCCGTACTGAGCGCCGCTCCAGCCGCCGCCGGGCCACGGCCGCAGCTGCAGGTAGCGCATGAGGAAGGAGCCGAAGCCCGGTGCGATCGTGCCGTTCGACAATGCTTCGCAGTAGGCCTGGACCGGCACAATGGCGAGCATGCCGAACGCCAGTGGCAGCAGCAGCCGCCAGCTCCGCGAGCCCATCAGCGACCGGGCTGGGCGGGCGGCCATCGCCAGGCCCAGGGCTATGCCCGAGATCATGAACAGCAGCGGCATCCGCCAGCGGTTCACCGCGATCATGGGCCACTGCAGCCAGTGCGCCTGCTGCCCGGCCTTGACGTGGTAACCCCAGTCGGCAACGTAGACCATGCCCACGTGGTAGGCGATCAGCAGGCCGAAGGCGATCACCCTGAGGGCATCGATGTCGTGGCGTCGCGTCATGTTCCGGGTACCTTTCGGAGAGGGGCGATTCCACCCCGGAAACGAGAAGGCGACCAGCCGGAAGTGCCGTAACGACGCGCCCCGGGGACGAAATGACCGGTGGCGGGGATGAACCGTGGCCGGCTGCAGCGGAGCGACAATTACAATCGCGGCATGCATGACGACAGGGGACGCGCCGCCGCGCGCGAACGGGATTTCTGGAACAGGCACCTGGCGTGGAGGCGTCCGGTCGAGATCGCCGCGTGGGTGCTGGTGTTCGGCTTCGGCGCCATCGCCAACACGGCCGTCGCATTGATCGATGCCGATCGCCACGGTCGGGTGCTCGAGGCCTGGCAGCCGGCGGTCTGGGAAGCCAGCAGCGCGATCGCGTCGCTGCTCCTGCTGCCGCCCTTGCTGTGGCTGTGCGAGCGCTGGCCGCTGCACGTCGACACCTGGCTGCGGCGCCTGCCCGGCTACCTGGCGGCGAGCCTCATCTGGTCGCTGCTGCACGTGGCGGGGATGGTGCTGATGCGCATGCTCGCCCATGCGGCCATGGGCGACCGGTACGACTTCGACTGGGCCGTGGGCCTGCCCTACGAATACCTGAAGGACGTCCGCACCTTCGCTTCCATCGTGTTCATCGCGCACGGGTACAGCTGGCTGTGGCGGCGGCTGCAGGGGGAGGTGCGCATGCTCGCCGAACCCGACCCGGGCGTCCCGGCGCCCGCGCCGGGGCGGCCCGAGCGCTTCCTGGTCCGCAAGCTGGGTCGCGATTTCCTGGTGGCCGCCGCCGATGTCGAGTGGCTGCAGGCCGCGGGCAACTACGTGAACCTGCATGTGGCCGGGCGCGATTACCCGCTGCGCAGCACGATGGCCGAGATCGAGGCGAAGCTGGATCCCGCCCGCTTCGCGCGCATCCACCGAAGCTACATCGCCAGGCTCGACCTGGTCGCCTCGATCGAGCCACTCGACACCGGCGACGCCCGCCTGCACCTGGTCGATGGCACGGTGCTGCCTTGCAGCCGCCGCCATCGCGAAGCGCTCCGTGCGCGGCTTGCCTCAGCGCCACGATCCTGAGCGCCGGCAGGGAGCACGCCGGAATTGCTAGAATCCGCCTCTTTCCATGCGGATCCACAGCACATGATGGAGCTCAATCCCGTCCGCCAGCGCATCGCCGACCTGAAGGGTCGGCTGGATGCGCTGAGGGGGTTTCTTTGACTACGACACCAAGCGCGAGCGGCTCGAGGAAGTAGAGCGCGAGCTCGAGAATCCCGATATCTGGAACGATCCCGAGCGTGCGCAGGCCTTGGGGCGCGAGCGCTCGCTGCTCGACAAGACCGTCAACGGCATCCGCGACATGACCGAGGGCCTGGTGGGCGCCGCCGAACTGCTTGACCTGGCCGATGCCGAAAGCGACGAGGAGACCGCGCAGGCGGTCGAGGCCGACGTCGAAAGCCTCAGCGGCCAGGTGGAGAAGCTGGAGTTCCAGCGCATGTTCTCCGGGCAGATGGATTCGGCCAACGCCTTCCTCGACATCCAGGCCGGCGCCGGCGGCACCGAGGCACAGGACTGGGCCGAGATCCTGCTGCGCATGTACCTGCGCTGGGCGGAGAACCGCGGCTGGAAGGCCGAGATCATGGAGGCCAGCGGCGGCGATGTCGCCGGCATCAAATCGGCCACGGTGCGCATCGAGGGCGAGTACGCCTATGGCTGGCTGAAGACCGAGATCGGCGTGCATCGGCTGGTGCGCAAGTCGCCCTTCGACTCCGACAACCGCCGCCATACCAGCTTCACCTCGGTGTTCGTGTCGCCGGAAGTCGACGACGACATCGACATCCAGATCAACCCGGCCGACCTCAGGACCGACGTGTACCGGTCTTCCGGTGCCGGTGGCCAGCACGTCAACAAGACCGAGTCGGCGGTGCGCATCACCCACATCCCGACCAATACCGTGGTCGCCTGCCAGAACGGGCGCAGCCAGCACCAGAACCGCGACACCGCGATGAAGATGCTGGCCGCCAAGCTCTACGAGCTCGAAGTGCAGAAGCGCAACGTCGAGAAGGATGCGCTGGAAGCCACCAAGTCCGACATCGGCTGGGGCAGCCAGATCCGCAACTACGTGCTCGACCAGAGCCGGATCAAGGACCTGCGCACCGGCATCGAGCGTTCGGATACGCAGAACGTGCTGGACGGCGACCTGGATGAATTCATCGAGGCCAGCCTGAAATCCGGGCTGGAGGCGGGTTCAAAGCGGCTGGATGCGATTTGATCGCACAGGCCATCGCGCAGCCATGGCTGCTCCCACAGGAGCGCCGCCACGCTAGGTGCACCTCCCTTGACGGGCCGTTTGCCTTTGCGGGAGCGGCTACAGCCGCGAATGTTCCACCCGATGCACCACTGATCGTCACCTCCGTTCCTGAATCCCAATGCCAGAGACCACCATGACCACCCCCGCACAGCCGCAGCAGCTCGCTGACGAAAACAGCCTCATCGCCGAGCGTCGCGGCAAGCTGGCCACGCTGCGCGGGCAGGGCGTCGCGTTCCCGAACGACTTCCGGCGCACCGACCACGCCGGCGACCTCCAGGATGAGTACGCCGATGCCGAGGCATGGAGCGCCGAGGCGCTGCAGGAAACCGGCCGGCGCGTGGCCGTGGCCGGGCGCATGCTCGCCAAGCGGGTGATGGGCAAGGCCGCGTTCGTGCAGCTGCAGGACGTCAGCGGTGGCGTCCAGCTGTTCCTGCAGGCCAATGCGCTGGGCGAGACCTACGACGCGTTCAAGTCCTGGGACGTGGGTGACATCATCGCCGCCGAAGGCGGGCTCACGCGTACCCGCACAGGCGAGCTTTCGGTCAAGGTCGACTCACTGCGCCTGCTGACCAAGTCGCTGCGCCCGCTCCCGGACAAGTGGCACGGCCTGGCCGACGTCGAGCAGCGCTACCGCCAGCGCTACGTCGACCTGATCGTGAATCCCGACGCGCGCGAGGTGTTCGTGGTGCGTTCGAAGGTGATCGCCGCGATGCGCCGCTGGCTCGATGCGCGCCGCTTCCTGGAAGTAGAGACGCCGATGATGCATTACATCGCCGGCGGTGCCACGGCGCGCCCGTTCACCACCCACCACAACGCCCTCGACCTCGAGCTCTACCTGCGCGTGGCGCCGGAGCTCTACCTGAAGCGGCTGGTGGTGGGCGGCTTCGAGCGCGTCTACGAGATCAACCGCAACTTCCGCAACGAGGGCGTCAGCACCCGGCACAACCCCGAGTTCACGATGCTCGAGCTGTATGAAGCCTATGCCAGCTACATCGAGGTCATGGATCTGACCGAAGGCATGATCCGCGACGTGGCGCAGGAGTCGACCGGCGCCACGCGCTTCGACTGGGACGGCCACGACATCGACCTGGCGCCGGCGTTCCGCCGCTGGAAGATGCAGGATGCGGTGCGCGAACTGAATCCGGACATCAGCGCCGCCGACTGCCGCGACCGCGACGCGCTCGCCGCCCATTGCCAGCGCCTGAAGGTGTCGGTCAAGCCGTCCTGGGGCTGGGGCAAGCTGCTCCTGGAGATCTTCGAGGCGACGGTCGAGGACGGGCTGGTGCAGCCGACCTTCATCACCCACTACCCGGTGGAGGTCTCGCCGCTGGCGCGCGAGTCCGATTCGGAGCCAGGCATCACCGACCGCTTCGAGCTGTTCATCGGCGGCAAGGAGCTGGCCAACGGCTTCTCCGAGCTCAACGACCCCGAGGACCAGGCCGCGCGCTTCCGCGCCCAGGTCGAAGCCAAGGCCGGCGGAGATGACGAGGCCATGCACTACGACGCCGACTACATCCGCGCGCTCGAAGTGGGCATGCCGCCCACCGGCGGGCTGGGCGTCGGCATCGATCGCCTGGTGATGCTGCTCACCGGCTCGTCGTCGATCCGGGACGTGCTGCTGTTCCCCTACATGCGCCCCAGCGGCACGGCGCCCGGGTGACCAGGAAGGGCAGCAAGTGCCCGATTTCCGCCGGTTCTGTCGTACTCTCGGATCTTGGCCCCCCAGAACGGGGGGCCGGGGCGGGCACGGGTCGTGCGTGCCCTGACTACCGGTGGCACCCGTGTGCCTTGCCGGGACCGATCGCGCTGGGGGCAGGAATCACGTGAACATCGTCATCGTCGACGACCAGACTTCGGCCCGCACGATGCTGCGGCACATCCTCGAGGACATCAGTCCCGAGCTCGAGGTGCTGGACTTCAGCGACCCGCAGGAAGCGCTGCGCTGGTGCGAGGACAATCGCCCGGACCTGCTGCTGCTCGACTACCGCATGCCGGTGATGGACGGTCTGGAGTTCGCCCGACGCTTCCGCCGCCCGATGCTGCACCGCGACGTGCCGATCGTGCTGGTGACCGTGGTCGGCGACGAGCCGATCCGGCAGGCGGCACTCGATGCCGGCGTGATCGACTTCCTGGTCAAGCCGGTGCGCCCACGCGAGCTGCGCGCGCGCTGCCGCAACCTGCTGCAACTCCGCCAGCAGGCGGAGTCGGTCAAGCAGCGCGCGCTTTCACTCGAGCAGCGGCTGCTCTCAAGCATGCACGAGGTCGAGGAGCGCGAGCGCGAGACCCTGACCCGCCTGGCACGTGCGATCGCCTACCGCGACTCCGGCACCAGCGCCAACCTCGCGCGCCTGGCGGCGGTGGCCGGCATCGTCGCCGAAGGCCTGGGCCTGGGCGAAGACGAGGTCCGGACCATCGAGCTGGCCGCGCCGCTGCACGACATCGGCAAGATCGCGATCCCCGACGCCGTCCTGCTGAAGCCGGGTCCGCTCACCGAAGACGAACTCGCGGTGATGCGCAGGCACCCGGAGATCGGCCACGATCTGTTGCAGGGAAGCCAGAACCGCTTCGTGCAGATGGGGGCCAGCATCGCGCTGCGCCACCAGGAGCGTTATGACGGCAGCGGTTACCCCGACGCGCTGGTCGGCGAAGCCATCCCGCTGGAGGCGCGCGTGGTGGCGGTGGCCGACGTCTTCGACGCCCTGCTGTCCCAGCGCCCGTACAAGCGCGCCTGGAGCATGGACGAGACCTTCGACTACATCACGTCCGAAAGCGGGCGACTGTTCGACCCGCGCTGTGTCGATGCGCTGGTGGCCAACCGCCGGCGCGTGGAAGAAACCTGCGCCCGCTATGCCGCCGAGGCTGCGTCGGCCGAGGCCGGGACCAGGGAGGCCTGAGCGTGACGATCGCTGCCCTGCAATGGACCAGGCAGCGCCTGACCGGCCGCCCCGATACCGAGCACGGCCAGGCGCTGGTACGCATGGCGATGCTGGTGCTGGTGGCGGCCTACCTGCAGGTGGTGGTCAGCGGCCGGCCCGGGGTGGCGGACGCGCTGAGGCTGTCGTGGCAGCTGCTGACCGTGGAGTTCGGGATCGGCTTCGTGATCCTCGGGTGGCTGCTGGCGCGGCCGGGCGTGTCGTATCCGCGCCGGGTGCTGGGCATGATCGCCGACTACAGCCTGATGGGCGTGGGGCTGTACCTGCTGGGCGACCTGCTGGCGTGGATGTACGTGGTGATCATGTGGGTCACGGTCGGCAACGGCCTGCGCTACGGCCCGCGCTGGCTGTACCTGGCGATCGGCTTCGCGACGGTGTCGTTTGGCACGGCGCTCATGACCACGCCCTACTGGCAGCAGAACCTGCTGCTGGGCAGCGGGCTGCTGGTGGGACTGGCCGCGGTGCCGCTCTACCTCAGCTCGCTGCTGCGCAAGCTGGTTC
The DNA here is from genome assembly GCF_039548395.1 of Luteimonas changyuni. NCBI lineage: Bacteria > Pseudomonadati > Pseudomonadota > Gammaproteobacteria > Lysobacterales > Lysobacteraceae > Luteimonas > Luteimonas changyuni. Next base: position 114,672 of record NZ_JBCLUZ010000004.1, on the reverse strand, counting down.
AGGCCACCGAAGCCGCGGAAGCGGCCAACCGCGCCAAGAGCCGCTTCCTGGCCAACATCAGCCACGAGCTGCGCACGCCGCTAAACGGCATCCTCGGGATGTCGGAGCTGCTTTCTTCCACGTCCCTCAGCGCCGAGCAGCGTGACAGCGCCGAGGTCATACGCACCTCGGCGCGCTCGCTGCAGATGCTGGTGGACGAAGTGCTCGACCTGTCCAGCATGGAGGCAGGCAAGTTCAGGCGCACGGATGCCGACTTCTCGCTGACCGAGCTGGTCCGCGGCATCCAGCTGATGCTCGAGCCCGGGGCGCAGGCCAAGGGGCTGCTGTTCGAGACCCGGATGGCCGCCGGTGTTCCCGCGCAGATGCACGGCGACAGCAACCATGTGCGCCATGTGCTGGTGAACCTGGTCTCCAACGCGATCAAGTTTACCGACCACGGCCGGGTGTCGCTCGAGGTCGAGCGGCTGCCGCGCGATGACAGCGCGATCTGGCTGCGTTTCTCGGTCCGGGACACCGGCATCGGCATCGCAGAAGAGGCGCAGGGGCGGATCTTCGAAGCCTTCGAGCAGGTCGACAGCGGCCTGGGGCGTCGTTTCGGAGGCTCCGGCCTGGGCACGACCATCGCCAAGGCACTGGTCGAGCAGCTGGGCGGCAGCATCGGCCTGGAAAGCACGGCCGGCGGCGGGTCGCACTTCTGGGTCGAGCTGCCGTTTGCGGTCGCGGCACAGCCGTCGGCTGCCGACGGCAGCAATGTCATCGCCTTCAGCGACCCCTTCGTGCGACACCGCGCGCGCGTGCGTCCACTGCGCGTGCTGGTGGCCGACGACCAAGGCGCCAATCTCATGGTGATGCGCCGCCTGCTGGAAAAGGCCGGTCATCGTGCGCAAGTGGTCGACGACGGCGAGGACGTGCTCTCCGCGCTCGAAGCACAGGCCTTCGACGCCGTGATCATCGACCTGCACATGCCTGGCCAGAGCGGCGTGGAAGTGCTCAAGCAGGCGCGCTTCATGGAGGCCGGCCGCAGGCGCACGCCGTTCATCGTGCTCACCGCCGACGCCACGCCCGAGGCGCGTGCCGAGTGCGAGCGTGCCGGTGCCTACGCCTTCATGACCAAGCCGGTGGTAGTCGACCGCCTGCTTGAGCGCCTGGCCGCGATCGCGGAAGGCGCCGCGCCGTCGATTTCGACCCAGGACGCGCAGCCGTCGGGCGCGGGGCAGGCCGACGGCAGCGTGATCTCGCAGCACATCCTCGACGAACTGCGCGAGATGGGGCTGGGCGAGGAATTCGTGCACCGCTTCCTGGGCGAATGCGCGCGGGATGCCCGCAAGTGCGTGGCCGAGCTTGAGCTTGCCGGCGTGGCCGGGCAGTGGGAAGGGTTCCGCGATGCCTGCCACGCCCTGAAGGGCGCGGCGGGCAACATGGGCGCGGTCCGCCTGTCAGACAGCGCCTCGCAGGGCATGGGCATGCACAGCGACGAGCTCACCCGCGAGTGGCCGGGCATGGTGCGCCTGCTCCGTCAGCAGCTGGAACAGGCGCTGGCGGCGCTGCGCGCGCGTGGCGATCTCGCGCGCGGCGACACCGCAGCGGGTCCGGACAGCGCCTGAAACCCCGCAGGCCGGTCAGTGGCCGTGGACGCGCGCCGCGGCGCCGTGCGATTCGGGCCGCTGCAGCTGGGCCCGCACCAGTCGTTCCATCATCCGCAGCTGGCGGTCGCCGAGCTGCAGCGCGGTGTCCACCCAGATGCGGGTGACCTCCATCAGGTCTTCGTGGGAAATCGGGTCGATGGCGTCGCGCACCCGGTGCAGGGCCAGCCTGGCCGCGGCGATGCGGCGGTTCTGGCGGATGACTTCGTTGACGCCGCGCACGCCTTCGCCGGGCTCGACCAGCACGTCGACGATACCCATCTCGTGGAGCCGTTCGCTGCTGTACATCACGCCGTCCAGCATCATCGCCTCGGCGCGCCTTGGCCCGATGCGCTGCGAGAGCAGCGAGTAGGCGCCCATGCCGGGGAACAGGCCGAAGAGCACTTCCGGGAAGCCCATCTGCACGCCGCGTTCGGCAACGATGGTCTGGCAGGCGAGGGCGAGCTCGAAACCGCCTCCCAGCGCGTCGCCCTCGACCAGCGCGATGGTGTGCGCATCGGGGTGCAGGCGGGTATGCAGCAGGTGGATGCTGTCGACGCATTCGGTCGCATAGCGCAACAGGCCGTCGCGGTCACGCTCGCGGATCAGGCGCGCGAACAGGTCGAGATCGCCGCCAAGGTTGAACACGTGCGCATCGGAACCGATGACGATATGCGAGAGCGATGGGCCGGACCCGGTTGCCGCGTCGGCCGTGGCCTGGCAGCCCTCGATGGCCTCGCGTGCGAACAGGCGCAGCTCGCGCAGCAGCCGGGGCGAGAAACAGGGGCGGTACGAGGCATCGCGGAAGGCCTCGGCGGCGTGCATATGGCACCAGTGCGAGGCGTTGGACGGGTCGTGGGAGATGCGGATCGTGGCCAGGTCGGTGGCGGTATTGCGGTGCAACATTTCGACGTTCATGTGGAGGTCCCCTGACATGCAGGACGCCTCCGGCCGGGCCCGCCGGCGGAGTCCTGGAAAGATGATGAATGCCCGTTTGCAGGCATCTATGCGCTGTTTGCCCCGCTTGGGCAAGCGGGGAGAAGGCAGCAGGGTCCAGGGTGACCCTTGTTTCAGTAGAAGTGTGAGCTAGGTCACGTTTCAGGCCGGGGATTCGTCGCGGAGCTCCCGGCGCAGGATTTTCCCGACGTTGGTTTTCGGAAGCTCGTCGCGGAACTCGATGATGCGCGGTTGCTTGTAGCCGGTGAGTTCATTGCGCGCATGCGCCTTCACCTGCTCGGCGGTCAGGGAAGGATCCTTCTTCACGATCACCAGCTTCACCACCTCGCCCGACTTCTCGTCGGGAACGCCAACCGCCGCCACTTCCAGCACCCCGGGCATCATCGCGATCACGTCCTCGATCTCGTTGGGATACACGTTGAAGCCTGAGACCAGGATCATGTCCTTCTTGCGGTCGACGATGTAGAAGAAGCCGCCTTCGTCCATGCGTGCCATGTCGCCGGTATGCAGCCAGCCATTGGCATCGATCGCCGCCGCCGTGTCTTCCGGACGCTGCCAGTAGCCGCGCATCACCTGCGGCCCCTTGATGCACAGCTCGCCGACTTCGCCGACCGGCAGCATGCGGCCTTCCTCGTCCTTGACGCAGGCGTCGGTGGACGGGATCGGCAGGCCGATGGCGCCGTTGTACTCGACCAGGTCCATCGGATTGATGCAGGCCGCCGGCGAAGTCTCCGTGAGTCCGTAGGCCTCGACCAGGGTGACGCCGGTAGCCTTCTTCCAGCGCTCGGCCACCGAGCGCTGCACGGCCATGCCGCCACCCAGGGTCAACCGCAGCTGCGAGAAGTCCACGTCCTCGAAGCCGGGGGTGTTGAGCAGGCCGTTGAACAGCGTGTTGACGCCGGTGATCGCGGTGAAGGGCTCGCGCTTGAGCTCCTTGATGAAGCCCGGCATGTCCCTCGGGTTGGTGATCAGGATGTTCTTGGCGCCGAACTTGGTGAACACCAGCCCGTTCGCCGTCAGCGCGAAGATGTGGTACAGCGGCAGCGCGGTGATGATGACTTCCTGGCCGGGCTTGGCCTGCTTGCTGACCCAGGCCGAAGCCTGCTGCATGTTCGCCACCAGGTTGCGGTGGGTGAGCATCGCGCCCTTGGCGACGCCCGTCGTGCCGCCGGTGTACTGAAGGAAGGCGATGTCCTCGCGGTCGATTTCGACCTTCGGCGTTTCGTGCCTGGCGCCGGCCTTGAGCGTGTCGCGGAAGCGGACCGCGCCCTGGATGGAATAGTCGGGCACCATCTTCTTCACGTGCTTGACGACGAAGTTGACGATCGCGCCCTTGGGGAAGCCGAGCATGTCGCCCAGGCCGGTGGTGATGACGGTTTCGACCTTGCTGTCGGCGAGCACTTTCTGCACGACGTGGCCGAAGTTGTCGAGCACCAGGATCGCCCGCGCGCCCGAGTCCACCAGCTGGTGGCGGAGCTCGCGCGCGGTATACATCGGGTTGGTGTTGACGACCGCGAGTCCCGCGCGCAGCGCGCCGAAGGTCGCGATCGGGTACTGCAGGCAGTTGGGCATCATGATCGCGAGGCGATCGCCCTTCTTGAGCCTGAGCACCTCGAGCAGGTAGGAAGCGAACTGGTTGCTGAGCGCGTCGAGTTCGCCGTAGGTGATCGAGACGCCCATGTTGGAGAACGCGGGCTGGTCGCGGTATTTGTCGATCGCTTCCTGGAGCAGGGCCGGGATCGAGTTGTACTCGTCGGCATCGATTTCCGAGGGGATCCCTTCCGGATAGTTCGCCAGCCACGGCCGTTCAGTACTGCTCATTCATTCCCCCTCGGGCTGTTGTGCCGGCATGCTCCATGCCTCGGCGTATCGTCTCGATTGGAGCACAGGCCTCCGCAGCGCGGCAAGGCGCGGTGCAGCTATGCTGGCACTCGCTCGATTGACCGGAGGATGAGCCATGCCCAGTCACGGACGCGGGGACACGCCCGCCTGGCGCGCCGCTGCCCTGCTGGTGCTGCTCTGCATGGCCGCGATCGGCTGCACGCGCCCGCCGCCGGAACAGGCCCTTCGGGAAGCCTTCGAGGGGCTGCAGGCGGCCATCGAGGCACGAGACGCGGGCGATGTCGCATCGTTCCTTGCCGAAGACTTTATCGGCCCGGGCGGCCTTGACCGTGACGGCGCGCGGCGCCTGGCCGCGCTTCATTTCCTGCGCCACGCCGACGTGGGCGTCTTGCCCGGCCCGCTGGATGTCGAACTGCAGGACAACAACGCCCGGGTCCGCTTTGGCGCCGTGCTCTCGGGTGGCGGCAGCGGGCGCCTGCTGCCCGACAGCGCTCGCGCCTGGCAGGTCGACACCGGCTGGCGCCTGGTCGACGGCGACTGGCGGATGGCCAGCGCCGACTGGTCGCCGGCGCTGCGCTGATCCGCGATGTCAGGCGGCGTATTGCCCCGCCAGCTGCCGCAGCACGTAATGCAGCAGTCCGCCGTTGCGGAAGTACTCCACCTCCTTGGGCGTCAGCAGCATGACCTCGGCCTGGAACTCCTTGCTGCTGCCGTCGCCTGCGGTGGCGGTCACGGTGGCGCGCCTCGCGGCACCGTCCTGCAGGCCGGTGATGGCGAAGGTCTCGGTACCGTCAAGGCCCAGTGACGCCGCCCCTTCGCCCTCGATGAACTGCAGAGGCAGCACGCCCATGCCGACCAGGTTGGAGCGGTGGATGCGCTCGAAGCTCTCGGCGATCACCGCCTTCACGCCCATCAGGCTGGTGCCCTTGGCCGCCCAGTCGCGCGACGAACCGGTGCCGTATTCCTTGCCCGCGATCACCACCAGCGCCGTGCCGTCGGCCTTGTACTTCATCGCCGCGTCGTAGATGGGCATCTTCTCCGGCGGGGTGCTGCCGAAGTACAGCGTGTTGCCGCCTTCCTCGCCGCCGAAGAACTGGTTCTTGATGCGGATGTTGGCGAAGGTGCCACGCACCATCACGTCGTCGTTGCCGCGGCGCGAACCGTAGCTGTTGAAATCCGCCGGCTGCACGCCGCGCGACTGCAGGAACAGGCCCGCCGGCGAGTCCTTCTTGATCGCGCCCGCCGGCGAGATGTGGTCGGTGGTGATCGAATCGCCGAACAGGCCGAGCACGCGCGCGCCATGGATGTCGTCGATGCTGCCGACCTCCATGGTCATGCCGTCGAAGTAGGGCGGGTTCTTGATGTAGGTCGATGCTTCGTCCCAGGGATAGAGCTCGCTTTCCGGCGAATCCATCGAGTTCCAGCGCGCATCGCCCTTGAACACGTCGGCATAGTTCTTCGCGAACAGTTCCGGGCCCACGGTGGCAGCGATCATGTCGCCGATTTCCCTGTTGCTCGGCCAGATGTCGCGCAGGTAGACGTCGTTGCCGTCCTGGTCCTGGCCCAGCGCCTCGGTGGTGAGGTCGATGTCGACGGTGCCGGCGATCGCGTACGCGACGACCAGCGGCGGCGACGCGAGGTAGTTCATTTTCACCTCGGCGTGGATGCGTCCCTCGAAGTTGCGGTTGCCCGACAGAACGGCGGCCGCGGCGAGGTCGTTCTCGGCGATGCCCTTGGATACCGCTGCCGGCAGCGGCCCCGAGTTGCCGATGCAGGTGGTGCAGCCGTAGCCGACCACGTAGAAGCCGAGCTTCTCCAGGTCGTCCATGACGCCGGCCTTCTCCAGGTAGTCGGTGACCACCAGTGAGCCCGGGCCGAGCGACGTCTTCACCCACGGCGCGGCCTTCAGGCCCTTGGCCACGGCGTTGCGCGCCACCAGGCCTGCGCCCAGCATCACCGCCGGGTTGGACGTGTTGGTGCAGGACGTGATGGCCGCGATCACCACCGAACCATCGGTCAGCTGGTGGTCGCAGTCATCGATGCTGATCGTGGAGACCGGCTTGGCCGCCAGGCGCTCGGCCTGCGGCTGGCCGCCGCCTTCCTTTTCAAAGCGGTTGACCTGCACGTCGCGCGATTTTTCGCGCTGGGCGGTCATCGGGCCGACGTTGTCGTTGAAGTTCCGCTTCATGTCCTCGAGCAGCACCCGGTCCTGCGGGCGCTTGGGGCCGGCGAGCGAGGGCTTGACCGTCGCCATGTCGAGCTCCATCACCGACGAATAGCTCGCCTCGGCCTGAGCGGGCTCATGCCACAGGCCCTGCGCCCTGGCATAGGCCTCGACCAGCGCGATCTGCTCTTCGCTGCGCCCGGACAGGCGCAGGTAGCGCACGGCTTCGGCATCGACCGGGAAGATGCCGCAGGTGGCGCCATATTCCGGCGACATGTTGCCGATGGTGGCGCGGTCGGCCAGCGGCAGGTGCTGCAGGCCTTCGCCAAAGAACTCGACGAACTTGCCGACCACGCCGTGCTTGCGCAGCATCTGGGTGACGGTGAGCACCAGGTCGGTGGCGGTGGCGCCTTCGGGCATCCTGCCGACGAGCTTGAAGCCCACCACCTGCGGGATCAGCATCGACGAAGGCTGGCCCAGCATCGCCGCCTCGGCCTCGATGCCGCCCACGCCCCAGCCAAGCACGCCGATGCCGTTGATCATCGTGGTGTGGCTGTCGGTGCCGAACACGGTGTCCGGGAACGCCCAGGTCTCGCCCTCCAGCTCGCGCTCCATCACCACGCGGGCGAGGTTCTCGAGGTTCACCTGGTGCACGATGCCGGTGTTGGGCGGCACCACCTTGAAGTTGCCGAACGCGTTCTGGCCCCAGCGCAGGAAGCCGTAGCGCTCCTTGTTGCGCTCGAATTCGATCTTGCCGTTGAGGTCCAGCGCATCCGGGCGGCCGAACACGTCGACCTGCACCGAATGGTCGATCACCAGCTCGGAAGGAATCAGCGGGTTGATCTGCTCCGGGCTGCCGCCCAGGCGCGCCACGGCATCGCGCATCGCGGCGAGGTCGACCACGCAGGGCACGCCGGTGAAGTCCTGCAGCACCACCCGCGCCGGCATGAAGGCGATCTCGGTATCGGGCTCGGCGGTCGCGTCCCAGCGCGCCACGGCCTCGATGTGCTCCTTGCCCACCGTGATCCCGCCGTCCTCGTGGCGGAGCAGATTCTCCAGCAGGATCTTCATGGAGTAGGGCAGGCGGGCGAGGTCGAACTGCGTACCGAGCTTCGCGAGGCTGGCGTAGGTGTAGGACTTGCCGTTGACCTCGAGACGGTCGCGGGTGGAGAAGGAATCGGCCATGGCTGGGGCTCCTTGTGTGGATGTCGTGGCGGGCAGGCAGCCACCTAGTGTACGGAGGGATGTGTAAGCGATGCGTTCGCGGCAACCCAGTATGCGGCCACCAGTACGTATTGGAAAGTATGTATAATGTGCGCATACCGCTCCGTCAGTGCAGGGCGGAGGAGCGCGCCATGGAAGCCACAGTCGCCGAACGCGGCCAGATCACACTGCCCAAGGCGGTGCGCGACGCCCTGGGGCTGACCAAGGGCACCCTGCTCAAGGTCGAGCTCGAAGGTGGCCGCATCATCCTGCGCAAGAACGTCGACGATGCGATTTCCCGCGCCCGCGGCCGCTTCAAGCTGCCCGAAGGCGTGAGCACCGACGACGTCATGCGCGAGCTGCGCGGCCGCGCGCCGGGCGATCCCGTCGAGCCCTGACCGCCGCCGATGATCGCGATCGACACCTCCGTCCTGATCGACCTGCTCGGCGACGATACCGGCATGGCCGACGCCGCCGAACGCTGCGTGCGCGACGCGCTCGCGCAGGGGCCGGTAGTGCTGTGCGACGTGGTGGTCAGCGAGATCACCGCAGGCCTTGGCCACGGCACCGACATCATGGACGTGGTGGAGGAGATGGGCATGCGCTACGTGCCCGTCGAACGCCGCTCCGCGATCCGCGCCGGCGAAATGCAGCGCCGCTTCAACCAGCGCCGCCGCGCCGCGGGGCAGGGCGGCCAGGCTTCACCGCGCACCGTGCCCGATTTCATCGTCGGCGCGCACGCGCTGCTTCAGTGCGCGGGCCTGATCACCCGCGACGCGGGCTTTTTCCGCGACTACTTCAAGGGACTCAAGGTCATCGTGCCCAAGGCTCCCTGATCCAATCCACGCTTCATTTCCACCGCGACATTTCCGGAGTACCCCCATGTTGGAAGCCTATCGCCATCACGTGGCCGAACGCGCCGCGCTCGGCATCCCGCCGCTGCCGCTCACGCCGCAGCAGACCGCCGAGGTCATTGAACTGCTGAAGAGCCCGCCGGCCGGCGAGGATGTCGCGCTGGTCGAATTGCTGACCCATCGCGTGCCCGCCGGCGTGGACGACGCCGCCAAGGTCAAGGCCTCCTATCTCGCCGCGCTCGCCTTCGGCGGCGAGCAGAACGCGCTGATCAGCCGCGAGCGCGCGACCATGCTGCTCGGCACGATGCTGGGCGGTTACAACGTCGCGCCGCTGGTCGAACTGCTGGACGATGCCGCGCTCGGCGCAGTCGCGGCCGAGGGCCTGAAGCACACGCTGCTGGTGTTCGACGCCTTCCACGACGTGGAAGAGAAGGCCAGGGCCGGCAATGCCCATGCGCAGGCCGTGCTGCAGAGCTGGGCCGATGCCGAATGGTTCACCTCCAGGCCCGAAGTGGCCGCGAGCATGACCATCACCGTGTTCAAGGTGCCCGGCGAAACCAATACCGACGACCTGTCGCCGGCGCCGGATGCGACCACGCGCCCGGACATCCCGATGCATGCGCTGGCGATGCTGAAGAACAGGCGCCCCGACGCGCCCTTCGAGCCGGAAGAGGACGGCAAGCGCGGCCCGATCCAGGCCATCGCCGATCTCAAGGCCAAGGGCCACCTGGTCGCCTACGTCGGCGACGTGGTCGGCACCGGCTCCAGCCGCAAGTCGGCCACCAACAGCGTGCTGTGGTGGACGGGCGAGGACATCCCCTTCATCCCGAACAAGCGCTTCGGCGGCGTCTGCCTGGGCTCGAAGATCGCGCCGATCTTCTACAACACCATGGAGGACGCCGGCGCACTGCCGATCGAACTCGACGTGTCGAAGATGGAGCACGGCGACGTGGTCGAGCTGCGTCCCTACGAGGGCAAGGCGCTGAAGGACGGCGAGGTGATCGCCGGGTTCGAGGTCAAGAGCGAGGTCCTGTTCGACGAAGTGCGTGCCGGTGGCCGCATCCCGCTGATCATCGGCCGCGGCCTGACCGCGCGTGCGCGCGAGTCGCTGGGCCTGCCCGCGACCACGCTGTTCCGCCAGCCGGCGGCGCCCGCCGACACCGGCAAGGGCTTCACCCTCGCGCAGAAGATGGTCGGCCGCGCCTGTGGCCTGCCGGAAGGGCAGGGCGTGCGCCCGGGCACCTACTGCGAGCCGAAGATGACCACCGTGGGTTCGCAGGACACCACCGGTCCGATGACCCGCGACGAGCTGAAGGACCTGGCCTGCCTGGGCTTCTCGTCCGACCTGGTGATGCAGTCCTTCTGCCACACCGCGGCCTATCCGAAGCCGGTGGACGTGAAGACCCACCACACACTGCCGGAGTTCATCTCCACCCGCGGCGGCATCTCGCTGCGCCCGGGCGACGGCATCATCCACAGCTGGCTCAACCGCATGCTGCTGCCCGACACCGTCGGCACCGGCGGCGATTCGCACACCCGCTTTCCGATCGGCATCTCGTTCCCGGCCGGCTCCGGCCTGGTGGCCTTCGCGGCCGCGACCGGCGTGATGCCGCTGGACATGCCCGAGTCGGTGCTGGTGCGCTTCAAGGGCCGTATGCAGCCCGGTGTCACGCTGCGCGACCTGGTGCACGCGATCCCGCTGTACGCGATCAAGGCGGGCCTGCTGACCGTCGCCAAGCAGGGCAAGAAGAACATCTTCTCCGGCCGCATCCTCGAGATCGAGGGCCTGCCGGAGCTCAAGATCGAGCAGGCCTTCGAGCTGGCCGACGCTTCGGCCGAGCGCTCCGCCGCCGGCTGCACGGTGAAGCTGGACAAGGCGCCGATCATCGAATACCTGACCAGCAACATCACGCTCTTGAAGTGGATGATCGCCGAAGGCTACTCGGACGCCCGCACCATCCAGCGTCGCATCGACAAGATGGAGCAGTGGCTGGCCAACCCGCAGCTGCTGGAGCCCGATGCCGACGCCGAGTACGCGGCGGTGATCGAGATCGACCTCGCCGGGATCGTCGAACCGATCGTGTGCTGCCCTAACGACCCGGACGATGCCAGGACCCTGTCCGACGTCGCCGGCAGCACGATCGACGAAGTGTTCATCGGCTCGTGCATGACCAACATCGGCCACTTCCGCGCGGCGGCCAAGCTGCTGGAAGGCAAGCGCGACATACCCACGCGCCTGTGGGTCGCGCCGCCGACCAGGATGGACGCCAGCGAGCTCACCAAGGAAGGCCACTACGGCACCTTCGGCGCTGCAGGCGCGCGCATGGAGATGCCGGGCTGCTCGCTGTGCATGGGCAACCAGGCGCAGGTGCGCGAGGGCGCGACGGTCATGTCGACCTCGACCCGCAACTTCCCCAACCGCCTGGGCCGTGGCGCCAACGTCTACCTGGGTTCGGCGGAGCTGGCGGCGATCTGCTCACGCCTGGGCCGCATCCCGACCCGCGAGGAGTACCTCATCGACGTCGGCGTCATCAGCGACAAGGGCGCCGAGATCTACCGCTACATGAACTTCGACCAGATCGAGGAGTACCAGGAGGTCGCGGAGGCCGCACCGGTCGCCTGATCCACCCGACCGCTATCGTCGACACGGAACGCCCGGCAAACGCCGGGCGTTGCCTTGCACCCCGGTTGCCCGGTCCTTGTGGGAGCGGCTACAGCCGCGATATCCCCGCCAAACCCGGACCACCCATGCACCCACGCCCCCTGTCACCCGCCGGCCTGCTCTTCTCCATCGTCGCCCTGATCGAAGCCTTCACCTGGGCCGGCCTGCTTGTCGGCATGTACCTGAAGTACGTCAGCGGCAGCACGGACGCCGTGGTCTGGCTGTTCGGCCGCCTCCACGGCGGCGCCTTCCTGCTGTACCTGGTCGTGGCCATCGTGGCGGGCGCGCGCCTGCGCTGGCCGATGTGGGCCTTGCTGATGGCGGTACTGGCCGCAATCCCGCCGCTGGTGACCCTGCCGCTTGAGCTCTGGTACCGCCGCCGCGGCCTGCTGTCGGCGCCGGCGGTCACGCCCCGGCCGCTGGGTGATCCTTGATCTGCTCCGGAATGAAGATGGTGATGGAGACCAGCGCCGCGATCGCCATCAGCGCGGTGAACGCCAGCCCCACCATGCCGGCTTCGCGTACCGCCAGGTTGTCCTGGCGTCCGCTGAATTCGATCACCGCGCCCACCGCCGCAAGCCCGGCATCCGACAGCGCGGTGAAAATGGCGGCGGCGATGGCCACGCCGAACGCGGCGCCCAGCGAAGACGCCATCTTGTAAATGCCCGAGCCCGCACCCGCCCGGTCGCCCGGCAGGTTGGCGAGCGCGGCGTCCGTGGACGGTGTGGCATAGAACGCAAGGCCCAGACCGAACAGCGAGTACGCGACCATGGCCAGCATCGTGTACTGCGATTGCAGCGTATGCGTCGCCATGAGCAAGAGGATCGAGAGCAACACGATCAGGCAGCCCCAGAGCGTGGGCCGGCGCGGGCCGAACCGCTGCAGCAGCTTCTCGCCCACCCGGATGAAGGCGATGATGAAAACCGCGTAGCCGACGGTGAAATAGCCGGCGGTCGCCGCCGACATGCCCGCCGCGCCCTGCAGCACCCACAGCGACACCGTCAACGCGCCGGCGGTGCCGTTGATGAGGAAGTTCGAGATCGTCGCACCGGTGAATACGGTGTTCTTGAACAGCTTGAAGTCGACCAGGGGGTAGGGCGCCTTCAGTTCCGCGTTGATGAAGACCCCGAAGGCCACCAGGAACACCGCGAACAGCCCCCAGGTAAGCAGGTTGGCCCAGCCGATCTTCGAACCCTGCGTGACCACGATCAGCAGCGCCGCCAGCCCCACTGCCATCGAGATGATGCCGGCCCAGTCGGTCTTTCCGGGGCGCCCGGGGAGCGGTGCGGACTCCGGGATCTGGCGCATCAGCAGGATCGAGGCCACCGACACCAGCGCGCAGATGATGAAGATCGAGCGCCAGCCGAACATGGTGGATGCCATGAAGCCGCCGAAGATCGCGGTCAGGCCGGAGCCGCCCCAGGAACCGATCGACCACATCGACACCGCGCGCTGCCGCTGGGCACCATCCCAGTAGACCTTCAGCAGCGCCATCGTCGAGGGCATGATCGCGCCAGCGGCCAGGCCCTGCAGGATGCGGCCCAGCAGGATCATCGGCGTCGCCAGCGCGCCGTCGATCGCGAACGCGATCAGCAGCGAGCCGGCGATGTTGAGGATGTTGCCAAGGAAGACCACCTTGACCCGGCCGAACCTGTCGCCCAGGCCGCCCAGCACCACGATGAACATCCCCGAGAACAGCGCCGACAGCGAGATGGCGATGTTCATCACCGGCATCGGCATGCCGACATCGTCGGCCATCAGCGGCCCGATGTTCATCGTGGTCTGCGCGAACAGCCAGAAGGTGACGACGGCGAGCACGATGCCCAGCAGCGCGGAGTCGTTGCCCTTGAAGCCAGTGTTGTTGGCGGATGGGTCAGCGATGGTGGCGTTCATCACTTGCTCCCGATCAGCCAGGGCGACGCGGCGACCACGATCGCCTGGGTGCCGCGGTCAAGCGTGGGATGGATGTCGGGCGCGAAGAAGGGCGAGTGGTTGCCGGTCGCGTTCTTCCAGTCTTCGAAGCCGCCCAGCCCCCAATACGTGTACGGGCAGCCGAAGGCATCCGGGATGACCGAGAAGTCCTCCGAGGCCGGCACCGGTGACATGTCCACCGAGTCGTCGCCGAAGTACGCGTCGAAGGCGGCGCGCACCCGCACCGTGGGCTCTTCGTGGTTCGAGGTCAGCGGGTACTGGTCGTAATAGCGGAATTCCGGCGGCTTGGGCGAGCGCGCGGCCCCGCACTCGGCGTGGACGATGCGCTCGATCGCCTCGTGCAGGTGCTTCTCCACGTCCTTGTCGAAGGCGCGGGTGTTGAGCTGCAGCACCGCGGATTCGGGGATGATGTTGGACTTGGTGCCCGCGTGGAAGCTGCCCACGGTCACCACCGCGGTCTCCCTCGGGGCAACTTCGCGCGAGACGATGGTCTGCAGGCGGCTGACGATGGCGGCGCCGAGCACGATGGGATCCACGCCCAGGTTCGGCATCGAGCCGTGCGAGCCTTTGCCGTGCAGGGTGATCTCGATCGAGGCCGCGGCCGAGAACAGCGGGCCGCTGCGGATGCCGACCGCGCCACCGGGCAGCGAGCCGAGCACGTGCTGGCCCAGGTAGACGTCGGGCCTGGGCAGTTTGTCGACGATACCGGCGGCGACCATCGCCTTCGCGCCGGCGGCGTTTTCCTCGCCGGGCTGGAACACCGCCACGAACGTGCCGGACCAGTCGTCGCGGTGGTCGTGCAGCGCCTGCGTGGCACCCAGCAGGCACACGATATGGAAGTCGTGGCCGCAGGTGTGCGCGACCGGGATCGCCTGGCCGCTGGCCTCGTCGACCTGGGTCACGCCCTCGGCGGCGTAGTCCACGCCGGAGCGTTCGGCCATCGGCAAGCCGTCGGTGTCGCCGCGCATCGCGACCACCGGGCCGTCGCCGTTGCGGAGGATGGCGACCACGCCGGTCTTGCCGATGCGCAGGATCTCGTCGATGCCGTAGCCCGCGAGCTCCGCCTCGATCCTGTCCGCGGTCCGGTATTCCTGCAGCGACAGTTCGGGGTTGCGATGGAAGTGCTTTTAAAGCGCCTCGCGCGCGTCACGCGTGGAATCAAGATCGGCCAGGATGGACTGGATCGACATGGGGCATTCCGATAGGGGAGGGAGCGCGGGTCAGGCCGGCGGATCACCGCTGCCCGGCCACGCCAGGCCATCCTATCCCTATCCCGTGACACCCTGGCAAGCCCACTCCCGCAGTGCAGGTTTTGCGGGCCGGTCCCGGACTGCGGGCCTAGCCGAGCAGATCCTCCACCGCCTGCGCCATCGCTCCGCGGCGCAGCAGGAAGTCCCACGGACTGCCGCCGAACTGCCGCCACAGCACCGCCGAGCGCAGCGCCGCCAGCAGCATCGCGCGGATCTCGGCCACAATCGCGGCTTGGCCCAGGTAGTGCGGGTTGCCCTGCACCAGAACGCGCGGGCGCAGGTGGCTGACGGTATCCGCATACAGGCTGCCGAGCTTCGCCAGCACCTCGGGATGGGCCGTTCCCAGGCGTTCGGCGTCGATGCGCGCGGCGAGGATGCCCTCGTGCACGCGCCCGGCGATGTCGTCGTCCTGCACGAAGCGGCGCTCGAGCTGGGTCACCGCAAGCGCAAGCTTCGGCAGCAGCGGATCCTGGCCCTTGTTGGCCAGGTAGTCGCGCACCAGCATCAGGCCCGGGCGCACGTTGGGGACGCCGTCGTAAACGTCGGCGGGTGAGTCGGCGTCGATACGGAACACGCTGCCGAGCGCGGTTTCCAGCACCGTGCCCTCGGCCTGTCCGGTCTCTGCCACGCGGCGCACCTGGCGCAGCGCCTGGGCGAGGCCGGCGAGGGCCAGCATGCGCTCGTGCATGTCGCTCATGCCGATGCCTCCAACGTGCCGGCCGGCGCGTCGGTCGTCGCGATCACGGCGCCGCCCATGCAGGCCTCGCCGTCGTACAGCACCACGGACTGGCCGGGCGTCACCGCGCGCTGCGGGCGCTGGAATGCGACCCGCAGGGCACCAGAATCATCGACTGTCACTTGGCATGGCTCCTCTTGCTGCCGGTAGCGCGTCTGCGCCGTGCAGCTGAAACGGGTGGATGGCGGCGCGCCGGCGATCCAGTGCGCGGCCTCGCTCTGCAGGATCTGTGACATGAGGTATGGGCTGTCATGCCCCTGGTCAACCGTGAGCACGTTGGACGCCACGTCCTTGCCCACCACGTACCACGGCTTGTCTTCAAAACCGCGACGGCCGCCGATGTGCAGGCCCTCGCGCTGGCCCAGCGTGTAGTAGAACACGCCCTGGTGTTCGCCCACGGCCTGGCCGCCGGGCGTGCGGATTTCACCCGCCCGCGCTGGCAGGTACTGGCCGAGGAACTCGCGGAAATCGCGCTCGCCGACGAAGCAGATGCCGGTCGAGTCCTTTTTTGCCGCCGTCGGCAGCCCGGCTGCGGCAGCCATCGCGCGCACGTCGCCCTTCTGCAGATCGCCGAGTGGAAACACCGTGGCTGCGAGCTGCGCCTGCCCGAGCTGGTGCAGGAAATAGCTCTGGTCCTTGCCGCGGTCGGCGGCGCGCAGCAGGCGCCAGTGTCCGCCGTCGTGGTCCACGCGCGCGTAGTGGCCGGTGGCGATGCGCGCGGCGCCGAGCTCGCGCGCGGCGTCCAGGAAATGCTTGAACTTGATCTCGCGGTTGCAGAGCACGTCGGGGTTGGGCGTGCGCCCCGCGGCGTACTCGGCCAGGAAGTGCTCGAACACGCCGGCCCAGTACTCGCCGGAAAAGTCGCGGAAGTGGATCGGGATCCCCAGCCGGCCGCAGACGGCTACGGCGTCGCGGCGGTCGTCATCGGCGCGGCAATGACCGCTGCCGTCATCGGCCCAGTTGTCCATGAACAGCCCGGCAATCGATTCACCGGCATTGCGCAGGAGCAGGGCGGCGACCGAAGAGTCCACGCCGCCGGACATGCCGACGATGATGCCCGGCGCGGCCATCAGCGCACCGAGCGCAGCAGCGACAGCGGCTGCCGGCTGCCGCCGAGGCAGTCGGCGACGACCTGCCAGACGAGGGGGCTGCGGTGTCGCTCCGCCTGCGCCTGGAGCTCCGTGGGGGTCAGCCACATCGCGCGCACGATGCCCTCGTCCAGCGACCGTGCCGGATCATGCGACAGCGGCCGCGCAGCGAAGGCGAAGCGCAGGTAGTGGCGGCCCGGCGTGCCGTCCGGGCGAGTGGGCGACGTCCACTGGTAGGCACCGATGAACGCGGTGGGCTCGACGGTCCAGCCGGACTCCTCGAGTGTTTCGCGCACAGCGGCATCCACGAGGTCCTCGTCGGGCTCGAGGTGGCCGGCCGGCTGGTTCAGCACCAGCCGGCCAGCGGAGTACTCCTCGACGCAGAGCAGGCGTCCGTCGTCCACCACCACGGTGGCAACGGTGACGTCGGGCTGCCAGAACCGGCCCTGTCGATAGCTCACGGCCGGTGGCGCCCACGCGCGTCCGGACGCATCGGGGCGTCGGCGTGGATCGTCGGTACGAGCTGGGCAGGATGCATGCAGGAACCGTTGGGCCGGCGGGGCATTTTCCCCCGGCAGGCGGGGCCCGTCCACCGGGCGCGCCGGTATAATCATGGCCATGAGCAACAACTCCGGACACGAGCGCGACCACGGCGTCGCCGTCGAGGTCGGTCGCCCCGAACTGGCGCGACCGCCGCTGTATTCCGTCTTCCTGCTGAACGACGACTACACGCCCATGGATTTCGTGGTGGAAGTGCTGGTGCGCTTTTTCGGCCTGGACCTGGAGCGCGCCACCCAGGTCATGCTGCACGTACATACCCGCGGCCGCGGCGTGTGCGGGGTGTTTACCCGCGACGTGGCCGAATCCAAGGTGGCGCAGGTCAATGAGTACGCACGCCTGAACCAGCATCCGCTGCTGTCGACGATGGAAAAGGCCTGAACAGCCGGCCCGCGGGCGTCGCCTGCACCCTGCGCTGACATCGCCTGCCGGGATACTGTGGCCCGTGGCCGACGCTTGCCAATGGTGCAGGCCAAGGCCTACAAGGAATCCGACGCCGGATGGAAAAAGCCTCCGGGCATCCCCATCTGGTAGGCAGTGAATCAGGAGGCCTCCGCCCCATGTTCAGCAAGGATCTCGAATACAGCATCGGCCAGTGCTACAAGCGCGCCCGCGAGGCACGCGACGAGTACATGACGGTCGAGCACCTGCTGTTGGCGCTGCTCGACAACCCTTCGGCCGAGACGGTCCTGAAGGCCTGCGACGCCGACTTCCACCGCCTGCGCTCCGACCTCGAGCAGGCCATCGCCAGTTCCGTGTCCCGGCTGGCCGATGACGACGGCCGCGACACCCAGCCCACGCTGGGCTTCCAGCGCGTCCTGCAGCGCGCGGTCTATCACGTGCAGTCTTCCGGCAAGAAGGAGGTCAGCGGCGCCAACGTGCTGGTGGCGATCTTCGGCGAGAAGGATTCGCACGCCGTCTATTTCCTCAACCAGCAGGACGTGGGCCGGCTCGACGTGGTGAATTACCTGTCGCACGGCATCGCGCGCACGGGTGAAGAGCCGCAGCCCGATTCCGGAGAGTCCGAATCCCGCGCCGAGGGCCCCGAGGGGGATGGCAAGGGCGACGCGCTCGAGGAGTTCGCCACCGACCTCAACGCGCTCGCCCGCCAGGGCAAGATCGATCCGCTGGTCGGCCGCGCCGAGGAGATCGAGCGCACGATCCAGGTGCTCTGCCGCCGACGCAAGAACAATCCGCTTTACGTCGGCGAGGCCGGCGTCGGCAAGACCGCGATCGCCGAGGGCCTGGCCAAGCGCATCGTCGATGGCGAAGTGCCCGAAGTGCTGGCCGACGCCACCATCTACTCGCTCGACCTGGGCGCGCTGGTCGCCGGCACCAAGTACCGCGGCGACTTCGAGAAGCGGCTGAAGGCGGTGCTGGCCGCGGTCGGCAAGCACGAGAACGCGATCCTGTTCATCGATGAGATCCACACCATCATTGGTGCCGGCTCGGCGTCGGGCGGCACCATGGACGCGTCGAACCTGATCAAGCCGGCACTGGCGTCGGGCGAGCTGCGCTGCATCGGCTCGACCACATTCCAGGAATACCGCGGCATCTTCGAGAAGGACCGGGCGCTGGCGCGGCGCTTCCAGAAGATCGACATCGTCGAGCCCACCGTCGGCGAAACCTATGAAATCCTGAAGGGCCTGAAGCCGCGCTACGAAGCCCACCACGATGTCACCTACGCCGACGAGGCCTTGCAGGCGGCGGTGGACCTGTCGGTCAAGCACATCGGCGACCGCCTGCTGCCGGACAAGGCGATCGATGTGATCGACGAGGCCGGCGCGCGCCAGCGGCTGCTGCCTGAAAACCTGCGCAAGTCGCTGATCGATGTCGAAGAGGTCGAGACCATCGTCGCCAAGATGGCGCGCATCCCGGCCAAGCAGGTCAGCGCCTCGGACAAGGACGTGCTGGAGCATCTCGAGCGCAACCTGAAGATGGTGATCTTCGGCCAGGATCCGGCGATCGGTACGCTGACGTCCGCGATCAAGCTCGCGCGCTCCGGCCTGGGCGACCCCGACAAGCCGATCGGCAACTTCCTGTTCGCCGGCCCCACCGGCGTCGGCAAGACCGAGGTCACGCGACAGCTGGCGCTGCAGCTCGGCATCGAACTGGTGCGCTTCGACATGTCGGAGTACATGGAATCGCACTCGGTCAGCCGCCTGATCGGCGCGCCGCCGGGCTACGTCGGCTTCGACCAGGGCGGGCTTCTGACCGAGAAAATCGTCAAGACGCCGCACTGCGTGCTGCTGCTCGACGAGGTGGAAAAGGCCCACCCCGACATCTTCAACATCCTGCTGCAGGTGATGGACCGCGGCATCCTGACCGATACCAACGGCCGCGAAGCGAATTTCCGCAACGTGATCCTGGTGATGACCACCAATGCCGGCGCGGCGCAGGCGGCGCGGCGCACGATCGGCTTCATGCAGCAGGACCACAGCACGGATGCGATGGAGGTGATCCGCAAGGGCTTCACGCCGGAGTTCCGCAACCGCCTGGATGCGATCGTGCAGTTCCAGCCGCTTGGCTTCGAGCACATCCTGCGCGTGGTCGACAAGTTCATCATCGAGCTGGAGGAGCAGCTGCACGAGAAGAACGTGAGCCTGGCGGCGACGCCGGCGGCGCGCGAATGGCTGGCCCAGCACGGCTTCGATCCGCTGATGGGCGCGCGGCCGATGTCGCGGGTGATCCAGGACAAGGTGAAGCGGCCGCTGGCCGACGAGCTCCTGTTCGGGCGCCTGGCGGGCGGCGGCAAGGTCTCGCTCGACGCCGTTGAAGGCGAGCTGGTGCTCGACGTGCAGGCGGAGCCGGAGAAGCTGCTGCCGCTGACCGTGGACTGAGCTGGTCCGCCCCCCGGGCCCCGGGGGGCGGCGGATCCTTTGTGGGAGCCGCTATGGCGGCGATCGCGGCCATGGCCGCTCCCACATACATACACAACGGAAAAAGGCGACCCTCGGGCCGCCTTTTTTCTTCAGGCGCGACAGGCGCGCCTTACTTCATGCGATACGTGATGCGACCCTTGGTCAGGTCGTACGGGGTCATTTCGACCTTGACGCGGTCGCCGGTCAGGATGCGGATGTAGTTCTTGCGCATGCGCCCGGAGATGTGCGCGATGATCTCGTGCCCGTTCTCCAGCTTCACACGGAACACCGTGTTGGGAAGCGTCTCGGAGACCGCGCCTTCGAATTCAATGACATCGTCTTTCGCCATGCGGTATGTACTGACCAATCTGAGGGGCCGGGCGCGATGCCCGTAAGACCGAAATTGTCGCACGCCCGGCCGCGCAGCGCAAAAGTTCCCTGTGGGAGCGGCCATGGCCGCGATTCCGGTCCGGTCGATCGAGCCCCGCCCAGGGCATCGCGGCTATAGCCGCCCCCACTGCGCCAGCGCGGGGGCGGAAAGCTTGCCGAAGTCACCCGCCCACGACCCCACCCGGCCGGGCAGGGCGGTGAGACGCCGCACTTCGGCGACGAACCGGTCCCGCGGCCACGACTGCGCTCCCATCCGGACCAGGTGCGGGTTCTCCACCTGGGCGTCCAGCAGTGGCCAGCCCCAGCCATCCAGCACGCGGGCCAGTGCGGCAAGGGCGACCTTCGAACCGCCGCTCTGGCCGCTGAACATGCTTTCGCCGAAGAACATCCGGCCCACCGCGACGCCGTAGAGCCCGCCCGCCAGCCGTCCGTCACCGCCCCGGACCTCGATGGAATGCGCGTGGCCCAGGGCGTGCAGTGCCGAATACGCCTCGCGCATCGCGTCGGTGATCCAGGTGCCGTGGCCGTCGCCGCGGGCGGCCGTGGCGCAGGCGTGGACGACTTCGTCGAACGTGCGATCGGCGACCACGCTCCAGTCCGAGCCCCGGAGCTGCCTGCGGAAGCGCGATGACAGGTACACGCCGTCGGTGTTGAAGACCGTGCGCGGATCCGGCGACCACCACAGCAGGGGCTGGCCTTCCGAGTACCAGGGAAAGATGCCGTTGGCATAGGCATTGAGCAGCCGCGCCGGCGCCAGGTCGCCGCCCACCGCCAGCAGGCCATCGGGTTCACGCAGTGCGCTTGCCGGATCCGGGAACGGCGCGCCCGGGTCCGCCGCCAGCAGGACGGGCAGGGTGCGGCTCACGTGGCAGCCGACGCGTCGCGGAACGGCGAGCGCTGTGCCAGCGCCCGCATCATGCCGTCGACCGCGGCTTCCTCCTGCCGGCACCACTCCGCAAGTGCCTGGCGGAAGTCGGGTTCGGCGATCCAGTGGCGGCTGCGCACCGCCGTCGGCAGGAAGCCGCGCGCGATCTTGTGCTCGCCCTGGGCGCCGGGCTCGAAGCGCGAAAGCCCTTCGCGCAGGCAGTACTCGATGCCCTGGTAGTAGCAGGTCTCGAAGTGCAGCCCGGGCAGCTGGCGCACGGCGCCCCAGTAGCGTCCATACAGCGTGTCGCGTCCGCGCAGGCACAGCGCGCCGGCAATGGCTTCGCCGCCGAGGTCGGCAAGCACCAGCACCAGTGCGCGCGGCATGGTGGCGGCCAGATGGTGCAGGAACTCGAGAGTCAGCGCCGGCGAGTTGCCGTAGTCGGCGAAGGTCTCGAGGTAGAAGGCATGCATGTGGGCGAGATCGGTCGCGCTGGCCTCGTCGCCGTGCAGCACCCGGAACGTGACCCCGGCGCGCGCGACCTTCGCCCGCTCCTGGCGGATGTTCTTGCGATGGCGGTGGTCCATGTCGGCGAGGAAAGCCGTGAAATCCGGCCAGCCCGCCGCGTTGCGCCAGTGGTACTGGATGTCCCTGCGCCGCAGCCAGTCATCGCCGAAGGCAGCGTCTTCGGCGGCCGCATGGAAATTCACGTGTGCCGAAGACAGCCCCTGCGCCTGCGCGTCGTCGACGATGGCGGCAAGCAGCCCGACGCGTGCGGCATCGTCGCGTGCCAGCAGCCGGGGCCCGGTGACCGGGGAGTAGGGCACCGCACCCAGCCACTTGGGAAAGTAGTCACGTCCGTAGCGCGCATAGGCATGTGCCCATGCATGGTCGAAGACGAACTCGCCGTGCGAGTTTTCCTTCAGGTAGCCGGGCACTGCGGCAAGCAGCGTATCGCCGTCCCACAGCGTGACGTGCCGCGGCGTCCAGCCCCAGCGCGGACGCAGGCAGCCGGCGGACTCCATGCCTTCGAGGAAGGCATGCGCGACAAAAGGGTTGCTGCCGTCATGCAGCGCGTCCCAGGCCGCGGCCGGGATATCCGCAAGCGAAGCGTGGACGCGCACGACGGACATGCCGGGACTCAACCGGGGCTGCCCGCCGCGCGCCGCGACTCAGGCGTCCTTGTCGAGGAAGCGCTCGGCATCCAGCGCCGCCATGCAGCCGAAGCCGGCCGAGGTGATCGCCTGCCGGTACACCTGGTCGGCGACGTCGCCGGCCGCGAACACGCCCTGCACCGAGGTCTCGGTGGCACCGCCGGCCAGCCCCGAGCGGATCTCGAGGTAGCCATTGTTCATCGCCAGCTGGCCTTCGAACAGCGAGGTGTTGGGCGTGTGGCCGATGGCCACGAAGAAACCGTGCACCGCGATCTCGCGCGTGCTGTCGTCCTGCACCGACTTCAGGCGCAGGCCGGTGACGCCGGCCTCGTTGCCGAGCACCTCGTCGACGACGTGGTGCCAGACCGGCACGATCTTGCCGGCGTCGATCTTGGCCTGCAGCTTGTCCTGCATGATCTTCTCGGCGCGAAGCGAGTCGCGGCGGTGTACCAGGTAGACGGTGCGCGCGATGTTGGACAGGTACAGCGCCTCTTCCACCGCGGTGTTGCCGCCGCCGACCACGGCCACGTCCTGGTCCTTGTAGAAGAAGCCGTCGCAGGTGGCGCAGGCGGAGACGCCGCGGCCCTTGAACTTCTCTTCCGACTCCAGCCCCAGGTACTTGGCGGTGGCGCCGGTGGCGATCACCAGCGCATCGGCGGTGTATTCGCCGCTGTCGCCCTTCAGCCGGAACGGACGCTGCGACAGGTCGGCGCTGTGCACCTGGTCGAAAATCACCTCGGTGTCGAAGCGTTCGGCATGCGCCTGCATGCGGTTCATCAGGTCCGGACCCATCAGTCCGTGCGCGTCGCCGGGCCAGTTGTCGACCTCGGTGGTGGTCATCAGCTGCCCGCCCATCTGCAGCCCGGTCACCATCACCGGCTTGAGGTTGGCGCGGGCGGCATAGACGGCGGCGGTCCAGCCGGCGGGGCCGGAACCGAGGATGAGCAGGCGGCAGTGCTTGGAAGTGGTCATGTATACTCGCGGGCCATGGAAACACGGCGTTGGGAAGCCCATAGCTTGGCGGCGCCGGGGCGGCAAGACAAGGCGCAGGCGGCTGTCGTGGCTGCAACGCAGGGTTCCCCGCAGCAGGACTGAGATGCGCCGCGAATGCGGCGTTTTTTGTGCATCACTCCAGAGGGCGGCAGATGCGTATCGGCGTTCCCAAGGAAACAAAGACCCTGGAGGGCCGCGTCGCGCTCGTCCCCGCGGCAGCGGGCGATCTGGTGGAGCGTGGCCATGAAGTCTGGCTGGAAAAAAATGCCGGGGTGAAGTCCGGTTTCGCCGATGCCGACTACGCGGCGCTGGGCGTCAACATCGCCCCCGACGCCGCCGCGCTGTATGAAAAGGGCGAGATGATCGTCAAGGTCAAGGAGCCGATCGCCGGCGACCTCGAGCACCTGCGCCGCGACCACCTGCTGTTCTGCTACCTGCACCTGGCGGCCGAGCCGGCGCTGACCCGCAGCCTGCTCGACATCGGCCTGACCGCCGTCGCCTTCGAGACCGTGGAGCTTCCCAACGGCGACCTGCCGCTGCTGGCGCCGATGTCGATCGTCGCCGGCCGCATTGGCGTGCAGGTCGGCACGCACCTCCTGCACCAGCCGGAAGGCGGCAAGGGCAAGCTGCTCGGGGGACTGCCTTCGACCGATCGCGGCAAGGTCGTGGTGTTCGGGGCCGGCAAGGCGGGCGGTGCATCAGCCGCCCTGGCGGCCGCCGGCGGCGCCAACGTCACCGTGTTCGAGATGCGCTCCGACCGCATGGACGAAATGATGCGCCTGGGCGCCAACGTCACCGCGCTGTATCCCTACCAGGACGTGGTCGCGCGCGAGGTGGCTTCGGCCGATCTGGTGATCGGGGCCGTGCTGGTGGCCGGGGCCAGGGCGCCCAAGGTGCTGACCCGCCAGATGCTCATGACGATGGAGCCGGGCAGCGTGCTGGTCGACATCGCGATCGACCAGGGCGGCTGCTTCGAGACTTCGCGGCCGACCACCTGGAAGGAGCCGACCTACGTCGAAGAGGGCGTGACCCACTTCTGCGTGACCAACATGCCCGGCGCCGTGCCGCAGACGTCCTCGCAGGCGATCTGCGCCGCGATCCTCCCCTGGGTGAACCGGCTGGCCGCCGGTGGCGACTGGGCGTCTGACCCGGCGCTCGCGCGCGGTATCAACGTCGCCGGGGGCCAACTGGTCCATCCCGCCCTGCTGGGCATGGCTGTTTGACCTGCAATGTGATTAAAATCATCCCATTGCGGGAACTTTTTAAGGCCTGATCACACGTGGCAGCACGCCCGGCATCCGAACGTGGCACCCGGCGCCAGCGCAAGACGGCGCCGCGCGCGGCCGCTTCGGCACCCAATCCGCGCCGGCAGAAGCTGCTGCGCGACATCGCGCTGATCGCGATCGCGCCGCTGCTGGTGTACCTGATGGTGTGCCTGGCGACGTATTCGCCCTCCGATCCGGGCTGGAGCAATGCCGGCAGCCTGACCGCGCCGCTGAACAACGCCGGCGGACGGGTCGGCGCCTGGACCGCCGACGTGCTGCTGGGCCTGTTCGGCCACGTCGCCTTCGTGCTGCCGCTGATCCTCGGCGCCGTGGCCTGGATCGCGCTCTTCGGCATGGATACCGATGGCGATGGCGAGGCCGACCTCGGCCCGGCGCTGCGGCTGGTGGGCATCGTCGGCTTCATCGTGTCGTCGACCGGGCTGCTGTACCTGCGCATCGGCGCGGTGGAGGGTTACTCGGCCGGCAGCGGGGGCATCCTGGGGCGTCTGGTCGGCAACTCGCTGTACTCGGCGTTCGGGCCGGTGGGCGGCAACCTGTTCCTGCTGGCGCTGCTGCTGGTGTCGGTGACCCTGGCCACGGGCCTGTCCTGGTTCAGGGTGATGGACGTCATCGGTCACTGGGTCTTGCGGCTGCCGGAGCTGTTCCGCCGCGGCAGCAAGCAGGCCAGCGAGTGGCAGGAAGCGCGCGCCCACCGCGAGGAGCGCACCGAGGTCCGCAAGATCGATACCGAGCTCCGGGCCAAGCGCGGCAAGGTGCGGATCGAGCCGCCGCCGGCGCCGGTGGTCGAGAAAAGCGAGCGCGCCAAGCGCGAGCAGCAGATCCCGCTGTTCAACGTCGCCGACGGCAGCGGGATCCCGCCGCTGGCCCTGCTCGACGATCCCAAGCCGCAGCCCAAGGGCTACGACGACGACACCCTGGAAACCCTGTCGCGTCAGATCGAGTTCAAGCTCAAGGACTTCCGCATCGACGCCCAGGTGGTCGGTGCCTATCCCGGCCCGGTCATCACGCGCTTCGAGATCGAACCCGCGGCGGGCATCAAGGTCAGCCAGATCAGCTCGCTGGACAAGGACATCGCCCGCGGCCTTTCGGTGAAGTCGGTGCGCGTGGTCGACGTGATCCCGGGCAAGTCGGTGATCGGTCTGGAAACGCCCAACACGCACCGCGAGATGATCTACCTGTCGGAACTCCTGCGCTCGAAGGAATACGACAAGGCGGCCAGCCCGCTGACGCTTGCGCTGGGCAAGGACATCGCCGGCCGGCCGACGGTTGCCGACCTGGCGCGGATGCCGCACCTGCTGGTCGCCGGCACCACCGGTTCGGGCAAGTCGGTGGCGGTCAACGCCATGGTCCTGAGCCTGTTGTACAAGGCCTCCGCAAAGGAGCTGCGGATGCTGATGATCGACCCGAAGATGCTGGAGCTCAGCGTCTACCAGGGCATCCCGCACCTGCTGGCGCCGGTGGTCACCGACATGAAGGAGGCCGCCAACGGCCTGCGCTGGTGCGTGGCCGAGATGGAGCGCCGCTACAAGCTGATGAGCGCGGTCGGCGTGCGCAACCTGGCCGGCTTCAACAAGAAGGTGCGCGACGCGCAGGAGGCAGGCCAGCCGCTGCTGGATCCGCTGTTCAAGGCCAATCCCGAACTCGACGAAGTCGCGCAGCCGCTGGAGACGCTGCCCTTCATCGTGATCTTCATCGACGAATTCGCCGACATGATGATGATCGTCGGCAAGAAGGTGGAAGAGCTGATCGCGCGCCTGGCGCAGAAGGCGCGTGCCGCCGGCATCCACCTGATCCTGGCCACGCAGCGGCCGTCGGTTGACGTCATTACCGGCCTGATCAAGGCCAACATCCCGACCCGCATCGCGTTCCAGGTGTCGTCGAAGATCGACTCGCGCACCATCCTCGACCAGAGCGGCGCCGAAGCGCTGCTGGGCAACGGCGACATGCTCTACCTGCCGCCGGGCACCGCGCTGCCCGAGCGGGTCCACGGCGCCTTCGTTTCCGACGAGGAAGTGCACCGCGTGGTCGAGAACCTGAAGCAGTCGGGCGGCGGCCCGGACTACATCGCCGGCGTGCTGGAAGAGGTGCAGACGATGGGCGACGGCGTCGTGGTCGGCGCCACCGGCCTGCCCGAATCCAGCAGCAGCGGCGATGAGAGCGACCCGCTCTACGACGAGGCCGTGCGGGTGGTCACCGAAACCCGGCGCGCCTCGATCTCCGGCGTGCAGCGCAGGCTCAAGATCGGCTACAACCGCGCCGCGCGGCTGGTCGAGGCGATGGAGGCCGCGGGCGTGGTCACGCCGCCGGAGCACAATGGCGACCGCAGCGTGCTGGCGCCGCCGCCGCCGCAGTAGCGCTTCGACTTGTGGGAGCCGCTATGGCGGCGATCGCGGCCATGGCCGCTCCCACGAAGGTAACTCGCGGGTCACGGCCCACTCCCGGTAACGCGGGCCACAGCCAGCTCCCACAATGGAAGCCCGCGTGATCCCGCATTCAGCCTGCGCGAGCGACACTTTCGCGACGTATTCCCCGGATGGAGCGACCCATGACCCGCATGCGCTACTGGCTGGCCGCACTGGCCCTGCTGTCCACCATCGCCGGCACCGCCTACGCGGGCGCCCGCGACGATCTCGCTGCGTTCAGCACCAGCCTCAAGGGGCTCGACGGACAGTTCGAACAGAAGCTTTACGACCTCGATGGTCGCCTGAAGGAAACCTCCAGCGGCCGCGTCGCGCTGTCGGCGCCGCGCCTGTTCCGCTGGGAGTACGCCACGCCCTACGAGCAGTTGATCGTGGCCGATGGCGACAAGGTCTGGGTCTACGATCCCGATCTCGAGCAGGTGACCGTGCGCGCGCAGGGGCCGGAAGAGCAGAACAGCCCGCTGGCGGCGCTGGTCGATCCCGCGAAGCTCGAGCGCGACTTCAACGTCCGCGAAGGCGCCGAGTCCGAAGGGCTCTCCTGGCTGCAGCTGTCGCCGCGCGATGCCGACCAGGCCAGCTTCAGCAGCGCCCGCCTGGGCTTCAAGGGCGCGTCGCTGGTGCGCATGGAAGTGGTCGATACCCTGGGCCAGCGCACCGAGGTCACGTTCAGCGGCTGGAAGCGGAACCCTGCCTTCGACAGCGGGACCTTCCGCTTCGTCGCACCGGCCGGCGTGGACGTGGTCGGAGAGGGCTGACCGCAACGCGGGCCGGGCGCAGGCGCCGGCCCGCCAACCGGCTGCCCCTGGTGCCGGCCCAGCGGGCTGGCCCCGTCGGGCAGCGTCCAGCGTTGTACTCCGTGAGCCCCTCCGCGGAATCCCGATGCCGGCCCCACGCCGCAGCCCCCACCCGTCTTCGCTGTGCCTGCTCCTGCTGCTGGCGTGTTCGCCGTGGGTGCTGGCGCAGGCGCTCCCGCTGCCGGGGCCACACGCGGCGAGCGGCGGCGAACAGACGGCCGCGCCCGGTGCGCGGCATGCCGGTGCCGGGCAGGCGACCGCCACCGATGCAGAGCAGGCCGCCGTCGCCGCGGTCCTCGTGGCGACCTTGGGCGACCGCTTCGGCGAATCGATGATGGAGCTGCGTCTGGATGCCCCCTTGGTCGACATCGAAGGCCCGCGGGAGCGGGTGGTGCACGGCGTCGGCTACCTCCGCTTCACCGGCGAGGGCGACGACTGGCTCGCCTTCCGCTACCGCAGCCGGTATGACCCGCTGTTCGGCAGCGCCGGCTATCCCGAGGTTGTCCTCGGCGGCGATGGCGAAGCGGATGACGAGCGCTTCGTGCCCAACGATGCCCTGTTGCTGGGCGACCTCGAGGCGCGCGTGGCCACCGAACTCGAGGCCTTGCCGGGCGCCGGCCGGGTCTTCCTCCAACTGGACGACATCAGCAGCACGCAGTCGGGCGAACGCTTCGTCCGCATCGAAGCCGGCGGCCTTGCCGACTTCGGGCCCGGGGGCAGCACGAGCGCGCGCGTCGACGCCCTCTACGACCTGCGGGCCGGTGCCTGGCTGAGCATCGAGCACGCGCTGGGGCCGAACATCCGGGTCCACGACGACGGCGCCACCGCCGGCCCCTGACCACCGCCCGGGACTGGAATCGCCACGCCGCGATGGCGGCCTTGGTATCGTGTCGCCCTGCCTTTACTGGACGCGACGTGTCCCGCAAACCGACTCATGGCACCGGCAACCCCGGCCTGCTTCCCGCCGATGACGAGACCCTCGCGCTGCGCCCCCTGGCCGAGCGCATGCGCCCGCGCACGCTCGACGAAATGGTTGGCCAGCGGCGGCTGCTGGCGCCAGGCTCCGCGCTGCGGCGTGCAGTCGAGTCGGGCCACGTGCATTCGATGGTGCTGTGGGGACCGCCGGGCTGCGGCAAGACCACGCTGGCCCTGCTGCTGGCCGAATACTCCGACGCCGAGTTCCGCGCCATCTCCGCGGTGCTTTCGGGCCTGCCCGAAGTGCGCAAGGTGCTGGCCGAAGCCGACCACACCTTCGCCGGCGGCCGCCGCACCGTGCTCTTCGTCGACGAGGTCCATCGCTTCAACAAGGTGCAGCAGGACGCGTTCTTGCCGCACATCGAGCGCGGCACGATCATCTTCGTCGGCGCGACCACCGAGAACCCGTCGTTCGAACTGAACTCGGCGCTGCTCTCGCGCTGCCGCGTGCACGTGATGGAAGCGGTGTCGCCGGACGATATCGGCCTCGCCCTGGAGCGTGCGCTCGACGACGGGGATCGTGGCCTGGGCGGACGCGGCATCGCCATTGGCGAAGGCCAGCTGCGACTGATCGCCAGCGCCGCCGACGGCGACGTGCGACGCGCGCTTACGCTGCTTGAGATCGCCGCCGAGCTTGCGGGCGAAGGCGGCACCATCACAGACGACACCCTGGGCCAGGTGCTGGCCGACCGCAGCCGCCGCTTCGACAAGGGCGGCGACCACTTCTACGACCAGATCTCGGCCCTGCACAAGTCGGTGCGCAGCTCCAATCCCGACGCCGCGCTGTACTGGCTGGCGCGCATGCTCGACGGTGGCGCGGACGCCAGCTATCTGGCGCGCAGGCTGACGCGGATGGCGGTGGAGGACATCGGCCTGGCGGATCCGCGCGCATTGACCATGGCGCTGGAGGCCTGGGACGCCTACGACCGCCTGGGCAGCCCCGAGGGCGATCTCGCGCTTGGGCAGCTGGCGATCTACCTGGCAAGCACCGCCAAGTCGAACGCCGCCTACAAGGCCTTTGGCGAGGCGAAGCGCGACGTGTCCGAATACGGCAGCGCCGAGGTGCCCATGCACCTGCGCAACGCGCCCACCAAACTGATGAAGCAGCTCGGCCACGGCGCCGGCTACCAGTACGACCACGATGCGGAAGGCGGCGTCGCACTGGGCCAGACCGGATTCCCCGACGCGATGGGCGAACGCGTGTACTACCGCCCGGTGGAGCGCGGCCTCGAAATCAAACTGCGCGAGAAGCTCGAGCGACTGCGCGCCGCCCGCGCCAACAAGCCTGCTGCCCCAAACCCGTAGGAGCAGCTATAGCTGCGACCTGCCGCATCCTGCAAATTTGTGGGAGCAGCTATAGCTGCGACCTTCACCCCCGTGAGCTCTGCCGGCACAGCGTTCGCCGCTATAGCGGCTCCCACAAAAGCGGTGGCTCCGGGCAGGGCATTCGCCGCCATGGCGGCTCCCACAAAAAACGGTCAGGGCGGAGGCAGGCAGCCGAGTGCGGCCAGCGGACCGGCCAGCGCCGGGATGTGCATCAGCCAGGGTGCGGCGATCGTCAGCAGGCCGGCCGCAAGCACTAGCCCACCCATCGCTATCCGCCATCGCCCGCGTTGCAGCCACTGCCCCAGGCGTGCACCCGACCACGTCAACGACACCATCAGCGGCAGCGTGCCAAGACCGAAAGCCGCCATGGTCAACGCACCGTTGGCCGCGTCAGCCTGAAGCCAGGCGGCGGCAAGCATCGTGGTGCTCAGGCCGCAGGGCATCCAGCCCCAGAGCACGCCGAGCGCGATGCGCCTGGTCACCGTGTTCGCCGGCAGCAGGGGCGCCTGGAGCTTTCGCAGCCTCTGCCAGAGCGCAACGCCCGGGCGCCCGAGGAAGGACAGCCGGCCCGTGCGGTCCAGCAGCCGCAGCGCCACCAGCACCAGGACCACGCCAACGAGCATGCGCGCGCCGAAGGCCAGCCAGGGACTGCGCGCCGCGGCCAGGATGCCGCCGCCGATGCCACCGGCAAGCGCGCCGGCCAGCACGTAGCCGCCCACGCGGCCGAGGTTGGGCTGCATCGCGGTCCACCAGCTGCGGCCGCCGCCCATTGCCGAGAAGCCGCCGGCGATCCCGCCGCACATCGCGGCGCAGTGCACGCCGCCCAGCACGCCGGCCAGCAGCGCCGCGCCGATGGCGAGCCAGTCAATCGGCATGGTTGTCGCTGCGTTCGCGCGCCGCGCCAACGTCGCCGAACGCGTCCGTGCCTGCACGATCCGTCGCGCCTGTCGCGCCCGTCGCGGCGTCATCGACCACGACCGCATTGCGCGTCGCCGGGGGCAACTGGTCGGTACTGTCGTCGCGCAGGATATCGATCGCGGCCGCGTCCAGGTTCTCGAACTGGCCCTTGCGCACGGCCCAGCGGAAGGCCCAGACCGCGATGCCCAGCAGCACGATGCTCACCGGAATCAGGAACAGCAGGACGTTCATGGGCCGGGGACCCGCGCAAGGCGCAGCGCGTTGAAGGTGACGATGAGCGAGGACAGCGCCATGCCCAGCGCCGCGACCCAGGGCGTCACCAGGCCGGCGGCGGCGAGCGGGATGGCGACCAGGTTGTAGCCCAGCGCCCAGGCCAGGTTCTGGCGCACGATCGTGCGCGTCCGGCGCGCCAGGCCGATGGCGGCGGGGATGCGCAGCAGCGAGGGCGCGGTGAGCACCAGGCTGGCGGCGCGGTGGGCGAGGGCGGCACCGCTGCCGATCGCGATCGAGACGTCGGCGCCGGCGAGCACCGGCGCGTCGTTGAGGCCGTCGCCGACCATCGCCACCGTGCGGCCCAGTGACTGCAGCCTGCGCACCCCCTGCAGCTTGTCCTCGGGCGATTGCCGCGAGGCGGCGTGGTCGATGCCGATGCGATCGGCGAACGCATCCACCGACACCGCGGCGTCTCCGCTGGAGAGGTGCACGTCCACACCCATTCCGCGCAGCGCCGCGACGGCCGTCGCAGCGTCTTCGCGCGGAGGCTCTTCCAGCACGAAGCGCGCCGCCGCGCCGTCGCCATTGCCCAGCCACAGCGCACCATCGTCGCTGCGGCCGGCAGCGAAGTCGGCGCGCCCCAGCCGCCATGGCCGGCCGTCGACCACGCCGGTGATGCCGAGTCCCGGCTGCTCTTCGACCCCACTCACGGCCAGGCCCGTGTCCTGGCCGTCGAAAGCGCGCGCGATCGGATGCAGGCTGTCGCGCTCGATCGCCGCGGCGATCGCGAGCGCGTCTTCGATGTCCAGCTTGCCGAAGGCTTCCACGCCCGCCACCTTCGGACGTCCGCTGCCGAGGGTTCCGGTCTTGTCGAAGACGATGTCGGTTGCCGCGGCCAGCGAGCCCAGGGCATCGGGATTGGTCGACAGGACGCCCAGCCTGGCCAGCGTGCCGTTGGCGACGGTGAGTGCCGTCGGGACCGCCAGCGACAGCGCGCAGGGGCAGCTGATCACCAGCAGGGCGATCGCGACCTCCAGTGCCCGCGAGGGGTCGTGGATCCGCCAGCCGATATAGACCAGCACCGTTGCCACCAGGATGGCGGCCACGAAGCGACTGGACACGGCATCCGCCAGCTGTGCCGCACGCGGGCGGTGCGACTGCGCACGCTCGACCAGCGACTCCAGCTCCGCAAGGCGGGTGCCGGCGCCGACCTGCTCGACGCGGATGCGCGCCGGCGCTTCGCGGCACACGGTGCCGGCGAAAATGGTGTCGCCCGGCACGTGCAGCACGGGATGCGCTTCGCCGGTCAGCAGCGCTTCTTCAAAGCGCGCCGGGGCGTCAAGCAGGACGCCGTCGGCCGGCACGGTGTCCCCGGCGGCGATGCATGCGATGTCGCTGGCCGCCAGCGCCGCAGTGGGCACGACCTCGCGGCTGCCGTCGGCCAGCTCGCGCGTGGCCAGCTCCGGCCTTGCCCGCGCCAGGGTGTCCACCTGGGCCACGGCGGTGCGCCGGGCGCGCTGCTCCAGCATGCGCGCGCCAAGCAGCAGGAAGACGAACATCACCGCTGCGTCGTACCAGACGTGGGTTCCGCCGCGCAGTGTTTCGAACACGCTGGCGAAGTAGGCCAGCAGGGTGGAGCTGGCGATCAGCGTGTCCATGCCCAGCTGGCGGTTGCGCAGCTCGCGCAGCATGCCGGCGATGAACGGCCAACCGCACCAGAACACCACCGGCGTCGACAGCAGCAGCGTGACCCAGCGGAAGAAGTCGCGCGTGGCCAAGGGCATCTGCTGGTAGATGTCGAGGTACAGGGCCTCGGCGAACATCATGGCCTGGATCGATACCAGGCCGGCGATGCCGATGCGCACCAGGTCGCGGTTGCGCTGGGCGCGGCGTTCGCGTTCGAGCCTCGTGCCGGAGGCGAGGTAGGGCACGTAGCCCAGGCCTGCCAGGCGCTGCAGCGGGCCGGAAATCGCGGTGCGCGCCGGGTCCCAGGCAATGCGGATCCGACCGGTGACGGCGTTGGCCACGACCTCGGTCACGCCGGGCTCGCGCGCGAGCGCGCGATCGACCAGCCAGGCGCATGCCGCGCAGCGCATGCCGTCGGTGAGCACGGTGATCTCGCGGCCGCCTTCCACCTCGCGCACGTGGCCGGCCTGGACGTCATCGCGATCGAAGGCGGCCAGCTGGGCTTCGAGGTCGATGGCTGCGCGTCCGCCCGGCTCGGTGCGCAGGCGGTAGTAGTCGACCAGGTTGGCGTCGCGGATCCATTGTGCGGCAGCCGCGCAGCCATCGCAGCAGAACCGGCGCGACTCGCCGTCGATGTTGGCCCTGGCCGGGTCCACGGGAAGGTCCTGGCTGCAGTGGAAGCAACCTTCGCCAGCACCCTGCGCGTCGCGCACGGCGCCCGCCGTGGCGAGCGCGTCCGCGTTCACCTCACTCCTGCTCGCCGGAGAGGGCCGGCTTCACGTGGGCCGCCCGCTGTCCCTTGGGCATCCGGCCCTGCAGGCGCCAGAGCCTGCCCTCGGGCATCAGCTCGAGCTTCCAGTCGTTGTCCAGGCCGACCGTGGCGTCCGCGCGCCAGCCGTTGTCGCTGGGCTCGGCGCGAAGCTCGATATCGGAGGCGGCCAGGGCCGGATGGCGCAGCACCACGCGCAGCGGCTCATCGCGCGCGAAGTCGCCGGTCACCGGCAGTACTTCGATATAGCCCTCGTCGATGCGGATGATCGCGCTCAGGCGCAGGTCGCGGGCGCGGGCGTCCGGGCCCAGGTCGGCGACCTGCATCCGCGCGGTCCGCTGGACCACGTCGCCCACGGCGTCGCTGGAGTCACGCGCCGCGAGGCCCAGCAGGATGAAGCCCGCGATCACCGAAGCCAGCGGCAGGCCGATCACCAGCCACATCATCGGTTCGCGCCAGAAGGGGCGCTTGTTGTTTTCGTCTGTCATTGGATGGGCCCGAAGAAGCTGCTGTCGACCGTCTCGCTGGTCCCGCCATCGACGGTCTCGACCCGGAACTGCAGCGGCTGGCGGCCGGCAAGGGAGTCCGGGGCGGTCACCACCACCGGCACGCTGATCACCTGTTGCGCCGCGGCCGGCACGCTGTCAAGGCCGCCGCCGCGGAGCTCGATGCCGGGCGCGGCGCCGTCGATCGTGATGCGATAGGTCGCGGCATCGTCGCTCTTGTTGACGACCTTCAGGGTGTAGTCGTTCTCGACCTGGCCGCCACCGACCACCCGGTAGAGCGCATTGCGGTCGCGCAGTACTTCCACGATCAGCGGGCTGCGGGTGTTCACGCCCACCACCCAGGCGATGACCAGCGCCACCAGCACGACGCCGTAGATCAGCACCCGTGGGCGCAGCACGCGCGTCGGCTTGCTGTCGATGGCGTTCTGCGTGCTGTAGCGGATGAGCCCGCGTTCGAAGCCCATCTTGTCCATCACCGAGTCGCAGGCATCGATGCAGGCACCGCAGGCGATGCACTCGTACTGCAGGCCGTTGCGGATGTCGATGCCGGTCGGGCAGACCTGCACGCACATGGTGCAGTCGATGCAGTCGCCCAACTCGTCGGGCGCGAACTTCGGCAGCGGCTCGGCGACCTGGCCGGCTTCGCCCAGGGTGATCGTGCCGGCCGCCTGTACGCGGTTGTCGGCCGCTGTCGGGTGCAGCGCGGAACGGAACACGTAGTCGTAGGCGGTGATCTGGTCGAGCAGGGCGCGACCGCGCGCGGCGATGCTGCCCAGGCCGCGCTTGCGCGGGCCGCGCGGCTCGCCGCGCATCGGGTCATAGGCGATGATCAGGGTGTTGCGGTCGAACATCGCGCTCTGGAAGCGCGCGTAGGGGCACATGTACTTGCAGACCTGCTCGCGCAGGAAGCCGGCGTTGCCCCAGGTGGCGAGCGCGTAGAACAGCACCCAGAAGGTTTCCCAGCCGCCCCATTCAAGCCGCGGCAGGCGTGCGGCAAGGTCGCCGATGGGCGTGAAGAAGCCGACGAAGGTGAAGCCCGTCCACAGCGCGAACACGAGCCACAGCGCGTGCTTGGCACCCTTGCGCAGCACCTTCTCGCGGTTCCACGGGCCGGCGTCGAGCTTCATGCGCTTGTTGCGGTCGCCCTCGGTCCACTGCTCCATCCACAGGAAGACCTCGGTCCACACCGTCTGTGGACAGGCATAGCCGCAGAACAGGCGCCCGGCCAGCGCGGTGAAGAAGAACAGCGCCAGCGCCGCGATGATCAGCAGCAGCGCCAGGAACAGGAAGTCCTGCGGCCAGAAGGTCAGGCTGAAGACGTGGAACTTGCGCGCCGGCAGGTCGAACAGCACCGCCTGGCGATCATCCCAACGCAGCCAGGGGAACACGTAGAACATGCCCAGCAGCCAGAACACGGCCGCCACGCGCAGGGTGTTCAGGCGTCCGGACACCTCGCGCGGATACACCTTGCGCTCGCTGACGTACATCGAGCCGCCGTTGTCCTCGGCAAGCTCCAGGGGAATGCGACGGCTCATTTTTCTCGGGGGAGTGCCCTGTTGAAGCGGCTTGAGGGCCGCAGGAGGTACCAGGTGAACAGGCTCGAGGCCGCGGTGGCGACCCAGAACATGAAGAAGGCGATCGAATAGCCCAGGCTGCGGCTGATCTCGACGCCGGGGAAGGTGATGTCGCGCAGGACCAGCGGGTCGACGAAGGCGAAGAACACCATCGTCGCCACGCCGGCCGCGAAGAAGCTGGGCCAGAGGATCGCGCCCACCCGCTGCGCCATGGGGCGCGGCGGGTGGTCGAAGGCGGGGGTGGGGGTGTGGCTCACTGGTTCTCCGCCTGCGGCTCCCCGGTCGCGGCATTGTTCGACAGCGACCAGACATACGAACCCACGAGGCGGGCGCGGGTCTCGCCGAGCAGTTCGCGGTGCGCCGGCATGACCCCGTGGCGACCCTGGTTGATGGTTTCCATGATCGATTCCACCGAGCTGCCGTACATGGCGTAGTCGTCGGTCAGGTCCGGCGCGCCGAGGGCCTGGTTGCCGGTTCCGTCGATGCCGTGGCAGGCGACGCAGACGCCTTCGTACAGGCCCTTGCCCTGCGCGGCGAAAAAGTCGCTGGCGGGCACTTCGCCTGCAAGCGAGCGCGCATAGGTGGCGACCGACAGCACCGCGTTGTCACCGCCCATGCCGGTGAGCACCGTGCCCCACTCGGGCATCACGCCCTGGCGGCCGTCGAGGATGCTGGTGAGGATGTCATCTTCCGAACCGCCCCAGTGCCAGATGTCGTCGGTCAGGTTTGGATAGCCCACCGCGCCCTGCGCCGAGGATCCGTGGCAGGTCGCGCAGGTGTTGGCGAAGATCGCCCGCCCGAGTTCGACCGCACGCGGGTCGGCGGCAAGCGTGGAAATCGGCTGGCCGTCGTAGGGCTGGAAGGTCACCGCGAGGATCGCGTCCTGCTTCGCCTTGTCGGCGTCGTGTTCGCCCGCCGAAGTCCAGCCGCCAAAGCCCTTGAAGTTGCCGAAGCCCGGGTACCACAGCAGGTAGCCGACCGCGAATACCATGGTCAGGTAGAAGCCGATGATCCACCAGCGCGGCAGCGGCTTGTTGTATTCGGTGATGTCTCCGTCCCAGACGTGGCTGGTTTCCTCGGGCTTGGGGTCGCCCGGGCGGCGGCGGCTTGTCCAGGCCAGCAGGTACCAGAGGCCGCCGATGTTCAGCAGCACAAGTGCTATGACGTAAATGCTCCAACCTGTGCTCATTGCCGGGGCTCCAGGAAATCGTCCTCAAGGGGCAGCTGCGCGGCTGCGTCGAACTCGGCCTTGTGCGAAGGCCGCCAGACCCAGATCCAGCCGCCCACGAACAGCAGCAGCAGGGACAGCGTGACCAGCCCGCCGATCATTGCGCTCCCTCCACGTCCGCCGCGGTCGGCGTTGCAGCCGATGTGACCGCGGGTGCGTGCAGGCCGAGGCCCTGCAGGTAGGCCACCACGGCGTCGAGCTCGGTCTTGCCGGCGACCACCGCCGCGGCGCCGTCGATGTCCTCGTCGCTGTAAGGATCGCCGATGCGGCGCAGGTTGCGCATGTTGCGGGTGACCTTTTCGCCGCTGACCGGCGTGGTGGCCAGCCACGGGAAGGACGGCATGTTCGATTCCGGCACCACCGCGCGCGGATCGACCAGGTGCACGCGGTGCCAGTCGTCGGAATAACGGCCGCCGACGCGCGCAAGGTCGGGCCCGGTGCGCTTGGAGCCCCACTGGTGCGGGCGGTCGTAGACGGATTCGCCGGCCAGCGAATAGTGGCCGTAGCGTTCGGTCTCGAAGCGCAGGGTGCGGATCATCTGCGTATGGCAGTTGTAGCAGCCCTCGCGGACGTAGACGTCACGGCCGGCGAGCTCCAGCGCGGGGTAGGGCTCGACGCCCTCGAGCGGCTCGATGGCCTCGGCCTGGTACATCAGCGGCACGATTTCGGTCAGGCCGCCGAAGGACACGGCGACGGCGATCAGGCCGATCATGAGGCCGATGTTCTTCTCGATCTTCTGGTGGCCGTTGGACGGCGCCGGGGTCTTTTTATCCGTCATGTCAGGCTGCCTGGGTCGAAGCGCGGGCGTCGGAGGGGTCTGGCGGCAACACCGGCTGCGGCACCGGGTCCTTGGCCGCCTGGAAGGTCTTCCATGTATTGACCGCCATCAGGCCCATGCCGGCAAGGATCAGCAGGCCGCCGCCGAAGCGCACGAGGTAGTAGGGATAGGTGGCGTTGAGCGATTCGACGAAGCTGTAGGTCAGCGTGCCGTCGGCGTTGGTGGCGCGCCACATCAGGCCCTGCATCACGCCGGCGATCCACATCGAGGCGATGTACAGCACCACGCCGACGGTGTGCAGCCAGAAGTGCGTGTCGATCCACTTGACCGAATGCATCTCCTTCAGGCCAAGCACGCGCGGCATCAGCGAGTAGATCGAGCCGATGGTGATCATCGCCACCCAGCCGAGGGCGCCGGCGTGCACGTGGCCCACGGTCCAGTCGGTGTAGTGCGACAGCGAGTTGACCGTCTTGATCGAGAGCATCGGGCCCTCGAAGGTGGCGATCATGTAGAACGACAGCGCCACGATCAGGAACTTCAGGATCGGGTCGGTGCGCAGTTTGTACCAGACTCCGGAGAGCGTCATGATCCCGTTGATCGCGCCGCCCCAGCTGGGGGCCAGCAGGATCAGCGAGAACACCATGCCCACCGACTGCACCCAGTCGGGCAGGGAGGTGTAGAGCAGGTGGTGCGGGCCGGCCCACATGTAGACCGCGATCAGCGCCCAGAAGTGCACGATCGACAGCCGGTAGGAGTAGATCGGGCGCCCGGCCTGCTTGGGCACGAAGTAATACATCATGCCGAGGAAGGCGGTGGTGAGCAGGAAGCCCACCGCGTTGTGTCCGTACCACCACTGCACCATGGCATCGACCGTGCCGCTGTAGACCGGATACGACTTGTCCCAGCCGGACGGGATGGCGATGTTGTTGACGATGTGGAGCAGGGCGATGGTGATGATGTACGCGCCGAAGAACCAGTTGGCGACGTAGATATGTTGCACCCGGCGTTTGACGATCGTGCCGAAATACAGCACAGCGTAGGCGATCCATACCACCGCGAGCGCCCAGTCGATGGGCCACTCGAGCTCGGCGTATTCCTTGCTCTGGGTGATGCCCAGCGGCAGGGTGATGACCGCGGCCACCAGGATCGCCTGCCAGCCCCAGAACACGAAGGAGGCCAACTTGTCCGAGATCAGGCGGACGTGGCAGGTGCGCTGCACCACGTGCAGGCTGGTCGCGAACAGCGCGCTGACGCCGAAGGCGAAGATCACGCCGTTGGTGTGCAGCGGGCGCAGGCGGCCGTAGCTGAGCCACGGGATGCCTTCACCAAGGGTCGGCCAGTACAGCTGGGCGGCGATGAACACGCCGACCGCCATGCCGACGATGCCCCAGACCACGGTGGCGATGGTGAACTGGCGCACCACCTTGTCGTTGTAGAAGCCGGACCTGGCTGCGTCGGAACCGCTGATGTCGGCCGGGGCCGTCGCGGTGGCTGGGGTCGAGGACATGGGCACGTGACCTTGGTTTGCTGGTTGTCTATTTTCCGGTGTCCGCCCACGCCTGGACTTGATCACAGTCAATGCCGGGGCCTGTTTCGGCTGACACCGCGAAGCGTTGCGCGCATGGGCCGGACGGAACCGCGCACCGGCGGATGCTGCATTCGCACATTATAGGCTCCCGCATCGGGAAAGGGGCGCGACCCGCCGGTCCACGGCCCCGCGGCCGGCGCGGCAGGCGCGGCAGGCGCCGCGGGGCCGTGGATGCAGTATCCCGGGATCGTGCGCCCGGGCCCATGACACGGGTCAAGCAGCAAGCAACATCCAGGCGATTCCACCCGGGTGGTGCGTGCGGGCGATCGAATAGATGAAGCCGAACACCGCCAGCGCGGCCACGTAGCTGGCGATGCGTGCGCGCGGCGTGCGTCCGCGCCGGAGGGCGAACACGCCCAGGACCACGTAGACCACCAGCAATACGAGCTTCATGGCCAGCCAGCCATTGCCGAACATCGCGCCGGGCAGGATGGTGAGCAGCATCAGCGCGGCGGTGAGCAGCGTGGTGTCGATTGCGTAGCTGGTATAGCGCACGGGAGCCGCCAGCGCCCAGCGCTGCATGCCCGCCTGCACCAGCAGGCCACGGAGCGCGAACAGCAGGCCGCTTGCGATCACCGTGGACACATGGACCATCTTGATCTGCGGATAGAACTCGATCATCGATTCACCCCGGGCGTCCGTCCCTGCGCGGCGAGAGGTAGATCCTGCCAAGCCGCAGCACCCACGGTCCCAGCGCCAGCAGCCAGCCCGTCGCGGCCACGGCCCACCACGCACCGGGGTCGGCCGAGACGTCGGCCAGGATGCGCACGACAGTGACCACCTGGATCGCCGCGAAGGCGAACCAGGCCACGGCCGGCATCTCGATCTTGCGGCCCGAATGGCCCTGCGTCACCCGGGTCACCATGGCCACCAGCACGCTGCCGAAAAAGCCCACGAACAAGGCGTGCGCCGGCGCACGGCCGAGGATGAAGCCGTCGCCCGCGAAGTAGACCAGGCTCTGCACCGCATACAGCGCGAAGGTCACCGGCAGCCAGGCCAGGCCCAGGAACAGCACCGCCAGGATGCCGGGCTTGGGGCCACGCGGCCACCAGCGCCACAGCGCCAGCAGCGACAGCGCCATCAGCGGCAGGTCGGCCAGCCACAGCCAGGCGTAGGCGTGCACCAGCTCCAGGCCGAGGTGCAGCAGGCAGAACGCCCAGAACGCGGCCAGCAGCCACAGCGGCCGCCATGGCGCGTAGCCGGGCACCACGGTGGAGGCGAAGAACGGGAACATGCGGTGCGCCACCGTCAGGTAGACCGGCAGCAGCAGTCCGAAGGTGCCGACCTTGATGCTCGCGAACATCCACTGCGGCGAGCCGGACAGCATTCCGCCCCCGAATGCGGCCAGCCCCAGCCAGCCCAGCAGCAGCGCGGCGAGGCACGAGCGTGCATGCCAGGTGCGGTTGCGGTCGCGCAGCACGAGGTCGCCGAGGAAGCACAGGCCGGCCGCCCAGCCCGCAAGCGTCATCGCCACGCCGACCTCGATGCCCGCGGGCGCGCCGAACGCACCCAGCAGCACCGCGAGCTGGCCGCCGAACATGCCGGCGCCCACCGGCAGGTAGTGCCAGCGGGCGGCATCAGGCAGCCCCATCCATTTGGGGAATGTGGTCAGCAGGAAGCCGAAGATGAAGCTCGGCAGCATCTGGTACTGCATGACGATGGCGTGCAGCCAGCCGGCATACGGATCGGGCTGCGGCATCCGCAGCAGGTCGGGCCAGCGCGCCGCGAAGAGCCACGCCGCCCACCAGGCCATCGCCAGCAGGACGTTGCCGGCGCCGACGAAGAACATCAGGCGGTGCGGAGCGACGGCCAGGAGCCGCGGCGACATGTGCTGGTCGGGTCGTGTGTCCATGGCGGCCAGTGTGGACCGCCTGCCGGCGTCACGGCCTTGATCCAGGTCAGCGCGAACGCGCATCTGGCGCGCGCACGGCGGGACATGCCGCCGCCAGAACGAAAAAGGGGCGGACATGCGTCCGCCCCCGGGTGCTGCTTCCACGAAGCTGCTCAGGCCTCGTTGTGCGCCTCGCCGCCGATCATGGCGGGCGTGCGGGCCCGGCCCGGCGCCAGCCACAGCGAAGCGACGAACATGGCCATCAGGACCCCGCCGATCGCGAACACGATGTCGCCCGGCGTGCGCAGCCAGACCAGCACGTCGATGATCGGACGCCCCATGAACTCGGCCGAACGGGCGTACCAGTAGCCACGCTCGATGTTGGCTTCCAACTGCAGGAGCCCCATCGGCAGCAGGGTCAGCACCGCCATCAGCGCAAGGCCGATGTTGAACGACCAGAATGCCGAGCGGATCAGGCCCTCGCGCCAGACCAGGTCGGGCTTCAGGCCGCGCAGGCAGTACAGCATCAGGCCCATGCCCAGCATGCCGTACACGCCGAACAGCGCGGTGTGGCCGTGGGCCGCGGTCAGGTTGGTGCCCTGCATGAAGTACAGCGCGATCGGGGTGTTGATCAGAAAGCCCAGCAGGCCGGCACCGATCAGGTTCCAGAAGCTGACCGCCAGGAAGAACATGATCGGCCACTTGTAGCGCTGCATCCACGGCGTGGCGCGGCCGGTCTTCCAGGTGTCGTACGCCTCCAGGCCGATCAGCGCCAGCGGCACCACTTCAAGCGCCGAGATACTTGCTCCCACGGCAATGATCGCGGTTGTCGTGCCGGCGAAGTACAGGTGGTGGAACATGCCCAGCACGCCGCCGGCCATGAACACGATGGTTGCGAACAGCACCGCGATCGTGGCCGACCTCCCGCGCACCAGTCCCAGCTTGACGAAGATGAAGCTGATCACCGCGACCGCGAACACCTCGAAGAAGCCTTCCACCCACAGGTGCACGATCCAGAAGCGCCAGTAGGTGATGATCGAAATGTGCGAGTGCTCGCGCCACATCAGCCCGGCCGCGTACAGCAGGCCGATGGCGACCACCGACAGGAACAGCAGGCCTGCGATCGAGGACATCTCGTCCTTGCGCTTGAGCGCCGGCCACAGGGCGCGACCCATCAGCACCAACCACAGCATCAGCCCGATGAACAGGTAGATCTGCCAGAAGCGGCCGATGTCGGTGTACTCCCAGCCCTGGTGGCCGAACCAGAAGTTGCGGGCCAGGCCGAGCTTGTTCATCACCGCCATCCACTGGCCGGCGAAGGAGCCCACCACGATCAGGATCAGGCTGACGAACAGGAAGTTCACCCCCAGGCGCTGGAACTTCGGCTCATGCCCTGAAATCGCAGGCGCGAGATACAGGCCGGTGGCCAGCCAGGCCGTCGCGATCCACAGGATCGCCAGCTGGGTGTGCCAGGTGCGGGTCAGCGTGTAGGGCAGGATCTCGGCCAAGGGCAGGCCATAGGCCGCCTGGCCCTCCACCTGGTAGTGGGCGGTGGTCGCACCCAGCAGGATCTGCACCAGGAACAGGCCCATCACCAGCCAGAAATACTTGCCCACCGCACGCATCGAAGGAGTGATCCTGATCGACAGCGAGGGATCGGTAGCGGGCGGCACCAGCGGTGTCTCTTTGCCGTGCCAGACCGCGTAATGCCAGACCAGCAGCGCGATGCCGGCGATCATCAGCAGGATGCTGAACATCGACCACATGAAGCTGCTGGAGGTGGGCGTGTTGCCGACCATGGGGTCGTGCGGGAAGTTGTGGGTGTAGCTGATCTCGCTGCCGGGTCGCTCGGTCACCGTGGCCCAGGCCGCCCAGAAGAAGAAGCCCGACATCAGCCGGCGATGCTCTGCATCCGGGATCGGGTTCTCGCGCAGTGCGTAGGCCTCGCGTAGTCCGGCGCCTGCGGGATCGCCGGAGAACACGCTGTCGTAGTGCGCGGCGACCACGTCGATCGCCCGCGCGCGCTCGTCGGAGATCACGAGCGTGTCGGTGGCTTCGTCGTAGGTGTTGGCGCGCAGGTCGGGGCGAAGCTGTGCCTCGAGCCTGGCCTGGTCATCCGCCGCAAGTGCGTCGTAGGACTTGCCGTACTGCGCCTGCGCGCGCATGTCCAGAATCGCCAGGGCTTCCTTGTGCAACCACTCGGCCGACCAGTCGGGCGCCATCAGCGCGCCATGGCCCCAGATCGAACCGATCTGCTGGCCGCCGAAGCTCTGCCAGACCACGCGGCCGGTTTCGAGCTCCTCTTTGGTGAACACCGTCTGGCCGCTTTCGGTCACGATGGCCGTGGGCAGGGGGGGCGCCTGTTGATGGATCTCGCGCCCCATCCACAGCATGATCGCGAACGTCACTGTGAGCAGGGCACCCAGCCCCCACCACAACCGCTTGGTTGTATCCATTGGCACGTTTCTCCGCATGTGAAGGCGGCGTCATCGTGGCGGTTGGCGTGGGAAAAGGAACTGACCTGGGTCAAGCAGTGGAGCGGGGCCGGTGCATGCGCGGCCGTGCGGCCTTCGAGTCGTCCCGAGAAGCCTTACTGTTTCCAGAGCACCGGCGTCGCCAGGGCGCCAAGGCGGGCCTGGTCTATGATCTCGAGTTCGCGTCGATCCACGCGCAGCAGGCCGTCGGCCTGGAAGCGCTTGAGCACGCGG
Source organism: Luteimonas changyuni (assembly GCF_039548395.1). Lineage (NCBI taxonomy): Bacteria > Pseudomonadati > Pseudomonadota > Gammaproteobacteria > Lysobacterales > Lysobacteraceae > Luteimonas > Luteimonas changyuni. The sequence goes on along the minus strand of NZ_JBCLUZ010000004.1, from coordinate 70,941 downwards.
CTGACGGTTTCCGGCGCCAGGCGCAGGTAGTTGGCGATGTCGGTGCGCGCCATGGTCAGCTGGAACCGGTCGGGCGAGAACCCGCGTGCCGCCAGCCGGCGCGACATCATCACCAGGAACGCGGCCAGGCGCTCGTCGGCGGTCCAGTCGCCGGCAAGCAGGGCGGCGCGGCCGATGTCACGGCTGAGCAGCCGGAACAGGTGCTGCTGCAGGCCCGGCAGGCGGCCGGCCAGCACCGAGATCTTCGGGAACGAGAACCGGCACAGCATCACCGTGTCGAGCGCCACGGCGTTGCACGGATAGGTGTCGCCGTCGATGCCGTCGAGGCCGATCACCTCGCCCGGGAAATGGAAGCCGAGCACGTGCTCGCGGCCGCTGGGATCGATGACGTAGGTCTTGACCGTGCCCGCGCGCACCGCCGCGATGGCTTCGAAGGGATCGCCGACGCGGAACACGTGCTCGCCGGCGTGCAGCGGGCCGACGTGCTCGACCAGCATGTGCAGCTCGCCCAGCGATGCCTTGTCCATGCCCTGGGCCATGCAGGCCTGGGAGAACGCGCAGGTCGAGCAGAAATGGAATGCGTCGCCGTCGTCGGCCAGCACGCTGGGATCGACGCGCGGGAACGCGATCTTGTTCACCACGGACAGGCCTCCCGTCGCGTCAGATGGCGCGGGAGAAGCGGGGCCGGGTGTCGGATTCGGCGGCGGCGGGGGCGAGATAGCGGTCGAAGCACATGGCAATGTTACGCAAGAGCAGCCGTCCGCGCGCGGTCACCTTGATCCGGCCCGGTTCGATGCGCACCAGTCCGTCGGCTTCGAGTGGCGCAAGTTTCGCCAGCCCCTCGGAGAAATACTCGTTGAAATCAATGGCGTGTCGACGTTCGAGCGCGTCCATCGGCACCTCGGCCTGGCACATCAGCTGCTGGATCAGGTCGGCGCGGATCACGTCGTCCTCGTCCAGCTGCATGCCGCGGAAGACCGGCAGCCGGCCTTCGTCGACCGCGAACTGCCAGGAGGGCAGGTCGCGCGGGTTCTGGCTGAAGGTGTCGCCGATGTGGCTGATCGCGCTCACGCCCAGGCCAACCAGGTCGCTGTCGGCGTGGGTGGTGTAGCCCATGAAGTTGCGGTGCAGGCTGCCGCGGGCCTGGGCCATGGACAGGTCGTCGTCGGGCAGCGCGAAGTGGTCCATGCCGATGTACTGGTAGCCGGCGGCGGACAGTTTGGTGATCGCCAGCTCCAGCAGGCCGAGCTTTTCCTCGGCGCTGGGCAGGTCCCCGGACTTGATCTGGTTCTGCGGGCGGAAGACTTCAGGCAAGTGCGCATAGCCGTAGACCGCAAGCCGGTCGGGGCGCATCTCGACCACCGTATCCAGCGTGCGCGCGAAGCCTTCGGGGTTCTGCTTCGGCAGGCCGTAGATCAGGTCGACGTTGACCGAGCGGAAGCCGCTTGAGCGGCAGGCCTCGACCACCGCGCGGGTTTCCTCGACCGACTGGATGCGGTTGACCGCCTCCTGCACCACCGGATCGAAGTCCTGCACGCCGAAGCTGGCGCGGTTGAAGCCGATCCGGCCGAGCTCGGCGACGTCGGCCGGCGACACAAAGCGCGGGTCGAGCTCGATCGAAATGTCGCTTTCTTCCGGGCGTGCGAAGTGGAACTGTCGGCGCAGCGCATCGACCAGCTCGCCGATCTGGTCGGGGCCCATGAAGTTGGGCGTGCCGCCGCCAAGATGCAGCTGGATCACTTCACGATCGCGATCGAACAGCGCGGCGGTCATGTCGATCTCGCGATACAGCCGCGTGAGGTAGGTCCCGGCGCGCGATTTGTCGCGGGTGATGATCCGGTTGCAGCCGCAGTAGAAACAGGGGCTGACGCAGAACGGAACGTGCACGTACAGCGAAAGCCTGCGCGGGATGGGATCGCCATTGCTGGCGGCCGCGGCATCGCGCAGTTGCTCCTCGCCAAACGCGTTGCTGAACTGCGGCGCGGTGGGGTAGGAGGTATAGCGCGGGCCGGGCCGGTCGTAGCGGCGCAGGAGTTCGGCGCTGAAGGGGAGGGATGCGTCCATGGGATGGGATCGTGCAGCAGCCGCGGAGCGCGCGCCTTGATTCGGATCAAGGGTTTGCGTGGCCCGCGATCGCGGGAAAGTCCGAACCTCCCCTTGACCGCGCTCAAGCACCGCGACGCTGGCAGCGGCTACGATGCGCAATTCATCCGTTCATCCGCACCCTGGAGCCCAGCATGGACACCAAGCGCCTTGCCCACCTGATTCCCCTCGCCGCGGCGCTCGCGCTGGCTTCCGCCGCGATCGCCGGCGAACCGTCCGCGGAGGCCGGGCAGGCCACCTCGTCCGACGTCGAGACCATGGTGCAGGCCGAGGTCGCCGTGCGCGGCAGCGTCACCGCCATCGACGTCGAGAAGCGCCTGGTGACCCTGGACACAGGCACCGGGACGCGCGTGCTGCCGGTCGATCCGCGCGTCACGGGAATCGATGAGCTTCGTGTCGGCGACGTGGTCGACGTGCGCTACCACCGGTCGGTGCTGTTCGACATCCAGCCCGGCGGCAGCGCCGAGCCGGGCGCCTACATCAGCGAAGGCCTGCATCCGTCGAATGGCGGACAGGTGGGCGAACAGGAAGTGACCGTGCTGGCGGCGGTGGTCGAGGTCGATGCGGCATCGGGGGCGTTCACCGTGCAGGGCCCGAGCGGCAACGTCCGCACGCTGCACGCCGAGACGCCCGAGCATCGCGAAGCCGTGGGCCGGATCAAGGTGGGCGACCTGCTGAGGGTGCGCTTCCGCGAAGGCCTGGCGGTGTCGGTCGCGCAGGCCGAACTGCATTAGCAAGGCCCGGCGCGTCCACGTGGCGCGCCGGAGGCGACGGGACCCGACCGGCAGGAGGCCACATGGGGCGTCATCGATCCACGGATGGACTATCGCTGGCGGTACTGCTGGCCATGGCAACACTGGCGGCCGCGGGCTGGCCTGCGCAGGCGCAGACCGTGCAGAAATGCATCGACGCTGCCGGCCACGTCACCCTCACCAGCGCTGAATGTGGCGACGGGCAGCGGCTTGCGGAGCGCTATGACGCCGTTCCCGAGCCCGCCGCCGCGGCGCGACAGGTGAATGCTGCCCGGCAAGCCGGCCCGAGCGTTCGCGCGGGCGTGCGCAACGCGCGTCCCGCCCGGCCGCGGGCGCGCGGCAAACCGGCACCCGACCGCTGCCAGGCCGCACGCGAGCGCCGGGAGCAGACGCTGCGCCGTGTCGGCTTGAAGCGTACGTTCGACCTGTTGCGCCGGCTTGATGACGAAGTCTGGGCCGCGTGCGCCCGGACTGGCGGTTGAGCGCTGCCTGGAACCCCTGGTCCCTGCGATCGCTTGACCTTCCCATGGTGGGAGGGATTAGGCTGTGCGTACGAACCAGGAGCGACATGTCCATGACCACCGCCACAGTCAGCACCGAGCTGCGCCTCCCCGTTGAAGGAATGACCTGCGCGTCCTGCGCGGGTCGCGTCGAGCGGGCCGTGAAGCAGCTGCCGGGGGTGGAAGACGCCAGCGTGAACCTCGCCACCGAGGTCGTGGAAGTCCGCGGGCCGGCGCTGCCCGCCGCAGCGGACATCGCCGCTGCGATCGAGGCGGCGGGCTACAGCGTCACCACGGACGAAGCGGAACTGGCCATCGAAGGCATGACCTGCGCGTCCTGCGTGGGCCGGGTCGAGCGGGCGCTGATGAAGGTGCCTGGCGTGATCGAGGCATCGGTCAACCTCGCCACCGAGCGCGCCAGGGTGCGCACGGCCGGCGCAGTCGACGTGGCGAAGCTCGTGGCCGCCGTGGAGGCCGCGGGCTACGTCGCGCAGCCTCCGCAGGCAACGCCGGCCGCAGCGGATCAGCCCGTCTCCACCACGGGCCGCCGGCCGCTTTCGAAGGAAGCCCGCCACCTGCTCATCGCCGCCATCCTGACCGCGCCGCTGGTGCTGCCGATGGCCGGGATGCTCTTCGGCCAGCACTGGATGCTGCCCGGCTGGCTGCAGTTCGCGCTGGCCACGCCGGTGCAGTTCTGGCTGGGCGCGCGCTTCTACCGCGCCGGCTGGCACGCCCTGCGCGCCGGCACCGGCAACATGGACCTGCTGGTGGCGCTGGGCACCTCCGCCGGCTACGGCCTGAGCGTGCACAACCTGCTGCAGGGCTCCGCCGAGCTCTATTTCGAAGCCTCCGCTGCGATCATCACCCTGATCCTGCTCGGCAAGTTCCTCGAGGCGCGCGCCAAGCGCCAGACCACCGAAGCCATCCGCGCGCTGCAGGCGCTGAAGCCATCGACCGCACGCGTGCGCACCGCCGCCGGCGACGTGGACGTCGCGGTCGAGCGGGTGAGGGTAGGGGACATGGTCGTCGTGCGCCCGGGCGAGCGCTTTCCCGTCGATGGCGAAGTGCGCGAAGGCCGCACCCACGCCGACGAGTCGCTGATCACCGGCGAGTCGCTTCCCGTCGCCAAGGACGCCGGCGACCGGGTCACCGGCGGCGCCGTCAACGGCGAAGGCGTCGTGGTGGTCGAAACCCTGGCCATCGGCAGCGAGACCGCGCTGGCCCGCATCATCCGCCTGGTCGAGGACGCACAGGCGAAGAAGGCCCCGATCCAGAAGGCGGTCGATCGCGTCAGCGCGATCTTCGTGCCGGTGGTGGTGGCCATCGCCGTGGTGACCGTGCTGGCCTGGGGCCTTGCGACCCAGGACTGGAACGCCGCGATCCTCAACGCCGTGGCGGTGCTGGTGATCGCCTGTCCCTGCGCGCTCGGCCTGGCCACGCCTACCGCAATCATGGCCGGCACCGGCGTTGCTGCACGCTCCGGGATCCTGATCAAGGACGCCGAAGCGCTCGAGCTTGCGCACAAGGTGGGGGTCGTGGCCTTCGACAAGACCGGCACCCTCACTGCAGGCGAGCCGCGCCTGGTCGAAGCGATCCCCGCCATCGGCGAACGCGAAGCGCTGCTTGCGCTGGCCGCCGCGCTGCAGAGCGGCAGCGAGCACCCGTTGGCCCGGGCCGTGCTGCGTGAAGCGACGCCGGTGGCCGCGGCCTCCGATACCCGGGCCCTGCCGGGACGTGGCCTGAAGGGACGCGTCGACGGCCGCGAAACGTGGCTTGGCAACCTGGCGCTGATGCAAGAGATCAAGGCCGATGTCGGCGACCTCGCCACCCGCGCGAATGAGCTGGAGCGCAGCGGCCACACCCTGTCCTGGCTGGCAGCGGGAGAGGGTGATGCGGTGCGGGTGATCGGTCTGCTGGCCTTCCGCGACGAGCCCCGTGACGGCGCGCGCGCCGCCGTTTCGCGCCTGCACCGGCTCGGCATCCACACGGTCATGATCTCGGGCGACAACGAAGGTGCGGCGCGCAGCATTGCCGGCAGCCTCGGCATCGACGGGGTACACGCCAACGTCCGTCCGGAACAAAAAGTTGAAGTGGTCCGCAAGCTCAAGGCACGGGGCGTGGTCGCCATGGTCGGCGACGGCATCAACGACGCCCCGGCACTGGCGGCCAGCGACGTCGGCATCGCCATGGGCTCGGGCACCGACGTGGCGATGCACGCCGCCGCGGTCACCCTGATGCGCCCCTCGATCACCCTCGTGGCCGATGCCATCGACGTCTCCCGGCGCACCACCGCCAAGATCCACCAGAACCTGTTCTGGGCCTTCGCCTACAACGTGGTCGGCATCCCGCTGGCCGCGATGGGCCTGCTCGACCCGATCTTCGCCGGCGCGGCCATGGCGTTCTCTTCGTTGAGCGTGCTGGGCAATACGCTGCTGTTGAAGCGCTGGCGGCCGGCGTCCCCCGAGGCCGGCGGGGAGGCGGGTCGTGTCGCGTAAGCCACCGCCGCCGGAGCTTGGCGAAGCACGCGGGCAGGGCTTCCACAACATCGGCGAGGCCGCCGGCCTGTCCGGAGTCACCGCCAAGATGATCCGCCACTACGAGAGCATCGGATTGATCCCCGAAGCAGCGCGGACCGCGGCCGGCTACCGCCTCTACAGCAGCCAGGACGTGCATCGGCTCCGCTTCGTCAAACGTGCGCGCGCACTGGGCTTTTCGATGAAGCAGATCGAAGTCCTGCTGGCATTGTGGTCGGACCGGTCGCGCGCCAGCGCCGAGGTCAAGTCGCTGGCGCTGGACCATGCCCGGGATCTGGGCAAGCGCATCGCCGAGATGCAGGCCATGCAGCGGACGCTTGAAGAGCTGGCGCGGCGGTGCCATGGCAACCAGCGGCCGGACTGTCCGATCCTGGATGACCTGGGCGGGAGCGCCTGATGGTCACGTCGCGCGCGCCCAAATCCCGTGCCGCCGGCAGGTCGTCCGCCAGGGCTGCCGCCCCCGCCATCGCCTGTGACGACGGCTGCGTGCGCGTCCGCGGTGCGCGCGAACACAACCTGCGGGACGTCGACCTCGACGTACCGCGCGACCAGCTGGTGGTGTTCTCCGGCGTGTCGGGGTCGGGCAAATCGTCGCTGGCGTTCGGCACCATCTATGCGGAGGCGCAGCGCCGGTACTTCGAGTCGGTGGCGCCGTACGCGCGGCGCCTGATCGACCAGGCCGGCGTGCCGGATGTCGACTCCATCGAGGGCCTGCCGCCCGCCATCGCCCTGCAGCAGCAGCGCGGCGCCGGCAATGCGCGCTCCAGCGTCGGCAGCGTGACCACGCTGTCGAGCCTGGTGCGGATGATGTATTCCCGCGCCGGTGCGTACCCGCCCCGGCAGCCGATGCTGTACGCCGAGGACTTCTCGCCCAACACGCCGCAGGGCGCGTGCCCGCGCTGCCACGGTCTCGGCCACGTGTACGAGGTGACCGAGGCGCTGATGGTGCCGGATCCGTCGCTGACCATCCGAGAGAAAGCGATCGCCTCGTGGCCGCCGGCGTGGCACGGGCAGAACCTGCGCGACATCCTGGTCACGCTCGGCTACGACATCGACAAGCCGTGGAAGGAGCTGCCGAAGAAGGACCGCGACTGGATCCTGTTCACCGAGGAGACGCCGACGGCGCCGGTGTATGCCGGCTTCACCCCGGCCGAGACCCGCGCCGCGCTCAAGCGCAAGGCCGAGCCCAGCTACATGGGCACCTACACCGGCGCGCGCCGCTACGTGCTGCACACGTTTGCCACCACCCAGAGCGCGCTGATGAAGAAGCGCGTTTCGCGCTTCCTGGAGGGCCGGCCGTGCCCCGAGTGCGACGGCAAGCGGCTCAAGCGCGAGGCCCTGTCGGTGACGTTTGCCGGGGTCGACATCGGCGAGTTCTCGCGCCTGCCGCTTGATCGGGTGGTGGAGCTGCTGCAGCCGATCGCGGAGGGCGCGTTTCCCGTCGACGCCGACGAGGGCAGCACCAGCGCCAGCGCGACCGGACGCGACCGGGCCAGGCGCGCCGCCGCGAAGCAGGCCACCCATGCCGCAGCGCCCGACGTGCGCCGTACCCCGGCGATGTCCGAGGAGAAACGGCTGGCCGCACAGCGCCTTGCGCAAGGCGTCATCGGCCGCCTGCATACCCTGCAGGCGCTGGGGCTGGGCTACCTGTCGCTGGATCGCAGCACGCCTACGCTGTCGCCGGGCGAACTGCAGCGCCTGCGACTGGCCACCCAGCTGCGCTCGCACCTGTTCGGCGTGGTCTACGTGCTTGACGAGCCGTCCGCCGGCCTGCACCCGGCCGACAGCCAGGCGCTGTACGACGCGCTGGAGCAGCTGCGCGACGCCGGCAATTCGGTGTTCGTGGTGGAGCACGACCTCGAGCTGATGCGCCGCGCGCAATGGCTGGTCGATGTCGGCCCCGATGCCGGCGAACGCGGCGGGGAAGTGCTGTACAGCGGACCGCCGGAAGGGCTGGCGGCGATCGAAACGTCGCGCACGGCGCAGTACCTGTTCGGCACCACCCCGGCGCCGGACAGCCATGAGCGCGCCCCCTCCGGCTGGCTGGAGCTGCAGGGCCTGCACCGCCACAACCTGCACGGGCTGGACGCGCGCATTCCGCTGGGCGTGCTGACCGCGGTCACCGGCATTTCCGGCTCGGGCAAGTCCAGCCTGATCGCACAGGCCCTTGCCGAACTGGTCCGCCTGCACCTGGGCCACGAGCCCGAGGACAGCGACGACGAGGCCCCCGATGCGCCGTCGGCGATCGAGCGCACGCGCGGGCATCTGGCTGGCGACATCGATGCGGTGCAGCGCCTGGTGCAGGTCGACCAGAAGCCGATCGGCCGCACGCCGCGCTCCAACCTGGCGACCTACACGGGACTCTTCGACCACGTGCGCAAGCTGTTTGCCGCCACGCCCGAAGCCCGCCGACGCCGCTTTGACGCCGGGCGGTTTTCATTCAACGTCGCCAAGGGCCGCTGCGAGACCTGCGAAGGGGAGGGCGTGGTCAGCGTCGAGCTGCTGTTCATGCCCAGCGTCCACGCGCCGTGCCCCACCTGCCATGGCGCCCGTTACAACGAGGCCACGCTGCAGGTGCGGTGGAATGGCCGCAACATCGCCGAGGTGCTGGGCATGACGGTGGAGCAGGCCGGAGAGTTCTTCAGCGAGCAGGGTGCCATCGCCCGCCCGCTGCACCTGCTGCGCGAGATCGGCCTGGGCTACCTGCGCCTGGGCCAGCCGGCCACAGAGCTGTCCGGAGGCGAGGCCCAGCGCATCAAGCTGGCCACCGAACTGCAGCGCAGCCAGCGTGGCCGCAGCCTGTACGTGCTCGACGAGCCGACCACCGGCCTGCATGCCGCCGACGTCGACCGTCTGATGGTGCAGCTGCACCGGCTGGTGGAGGCCGGAAATTCAGTGGTGGTGATCGAACACGAGATGCGCGTGGTGGCGCAGGCGGACTGGGTGATCGACATGGGCCCGGATGCGGGTGAACGCGGAGGTCTGATCGTCGCCGAGGGGCGGCCGCGGGATGTGGCCAAGGTGCGGGGCAGCCGGACGGCGGAGTACCTGGCGTCTGCGTTGGAGGGCTCCGCCTAGGGGCGCCGCTGGCGTCCGTCCTGTACTTTACATAATGTGCATTATGCGAAGTGCTGGGCGGGGGTGGAACAGAGCGATCCCGGCCGCACTCTGCCAACTGCTTGATTGCCGCGGAGGAAGTGCCGCTGAAAGCGTGGTGCCATCCACCAACACGATTCGCTCCACCGATCGAGCAAACTCAACCGCCTGCGCGCTGAAACTTGATGTTGTGGAGCACTACCGCACCTCGGTGCGGGAGCAGCGCGAGCAGGAGCAGCGTCGGCACGAGCAGCAGGTGCAGGAACTGCAGGTCGCGTTGCGCCAGGCCAACGAGACACTGACCGCAAAGAACCACGAGCTGCTGCAGCTCAACCGCGACGCCGGGCGCCTGCTCGAGCTCAACGGGCGGCTGGAACAGGACCTGCGCCAAGCCCGCGAAGACGCTACAGGGCAGCAGCAGGCGCTGGACGGCCTGAAGCTGCTGGCCGCCGAACACACCGCGCTGCAGACCCGCTGGGCCGACGACACACACCGCCTGGACACGCTGCGGGGCGAATTAACCGGCGCACGCGACGCATTGGAGCAGGAACGCACCCATCGGCAGCAGGTCCAGGCCGAGGCCGCGCGAGTCAGCGCACGCTTGGAAGCGACGCAAGAGCTGCTCGAGCGCTTCAGCCCGGCGGCCGAGCCGCAGCGCCGCAAGCCACCGCGCACGACGGCGAAATAAACGTCGCCGCCAGCGGCTTAGTTATCGAACACGGCATCCCACGAATACTGCCGACCCGCTATCTATACGCACGCGTTGCCGAGTGTATTCATCTGCAGTTTACATGTGCCTGTATAGTTGAGTGCATGCCTCTCCGCGCACTCCTGATGCGGTTGTTCCTGATCGTTGCCCTGCTGGCCAACGGTCCGGGCATCGCTGGTGCGTCCATGCACATGGAGCACCTGCGCGACTCGACGGGCGACGCCGACCTTGTGACGGCGTCGCAGACAGTGTCCGAGGCTACGGCCGCCTGCCACGGGGCCGGAGCGATCGCTCCGGTGACCGACGACGACCATCACCCGCAGGCCGCTGACCAGACCGGGACAGCACCGCCGTTGGACGACTGCTGTGAGACGGACAACTGCTGTGCGTGCATGCATCATTGTTCTGCAGCACTCGCCGAGTCGGCACTCGCCGACTTCACCGTCCGGTACCGGCAAACTGCCGAATCGTTCCTGTCGGTGCACGCGTCCGCTGCACTGACCAATCTCTTCCGACCTCCGATCGGCTAAGTGTCGCTATGCGCCTTTCAAGGCGCTGATGGACCCTGTTCGCTGCTCCGCATCGACAGGGTAACGCTCGCCTCGCGAGCCCTCGACATTTTCCCGGAGTTCCCATGTCATCCGATCTTTTCGGCCGCGCCGAGGGGCTGTCCGCTCCGTCGCGCCGCCACTTTGTCCAAGGCCTTGCCGCCGGAGGCGCCGTTGCAGCCCTCGGCCTATGGCCCCGTTCCAGCTGGGCCGTCAAGGCCGAAGGCGTACCCAACGTGCTCTCGGGCACCGACTTCGACCTGACCATCGGCGAGACCCCGATGAATTTCACCGGTGCCACGCGCCCGGCGATCACGGTCAATGGCTCGATTCCGGCGCCGCTACTGCGCTGGCGCGAGGGCACCACCGTCAACCTGCGGGTCCGCAATGCCCTGCCCCCCGGCTCGATCCATGGCAACCAGACATCGATCCACTGGCACGGCATCCTGCTGCCGGCCAACATGGACGGCGTGCCCGGGCTGAGCTTCGACGGCATCAACCGCGGCGAAACCTACCAGTACCGCTTCAACGTCGTGCAGGGCGGCACCTACTGGTACCACAGCCACTCCGGTTTTCAGGAGCAGGCCGGCCTGTATGGGCCGCTGGTGATCGAGCCGCTCGAGCCCGAACCCTTCGCCTATGACCGCGATTACGTGGTCATGCTGTCGGACTGGACCGACCTCGATCCGCGCCACCTGTTTGCCAGGCTCAAGAAGCGATCGGATTTCGACAACTACGCCAAGCAGACGGTCGGTGACTTCTTCGACGACGTGAAGCAGCACGGCTGGGCCCCCACGGTCGAAGACCGCAAGATGTGGGCGGGTGCGATGCGGATGACGCCGACCGACCTGTCGGACGTCAATGGCAACACCTACACCTTCCTCATGAACGGTACGACCTCGCTCGGCAACTGGACCGGCCTCTTCCGGTCCGGTGAGAAGGTCCGCCTTCGCTTCATCAACGGCTCCGCGATGACGCACTTCGACGTGCGCATCCCGGGTCTGAAGATGACGGTGGTCGCGGCCGACGGCCAGTACGTGCATCCGGTCACGGTCGACGAGTTCCGCATTGCCACCGCCGAGACCTTCGACGTCATCGTCGAACCCACCGGGCAGGATGCGTTCACCATCTTCGCGCAGGACCTGGGGCGTAGCGGCTACATCAGCGGCACCCTCGCCGTCCGGGACGGTTTGCGTGCGCCTGTGCCCGACGTCGGCCCCAAGCCGCTCCTCACCATGGACGACATGGGCCACGGCGGAATGGGCGGCGGCGGGCACGACATGTCCTCGATGTCCAATAGCGCAATGGCTGGCATGGACCACAGCGGCCACGACATGTCGTCGATGGCCGGAAGCGCAATGGCCGGCGGAAGCATGGCGGGCATGGATCACGGCGCTGGCGGAATGCAGCAGCACCCGGCCACCGAAGCCGGCAACCCCCTCGTCGACATGCAGACGATGACACCCGTGCCCAAGCTGGCCGATCCGGGCATTGGCCTGCGCGACAACGGCCGACGCGTGCTGACCTACGCCGATCTGCGTAGCACGTTCCGCGACCCGGACGGCCGCGAACCCAGCCGCACGGTCGAGCTGCACCTGACCGGCCACATGGAGCGCTTCGCCTGGTCGTTCAACGGACTGAAGTTCGCCGACGCAGAGCCACTGCGGCTGAACTATGGCGAGCGCATGCGGATCGTGCTGGTCAACGACACGATGATGTCGCACCCGATCCACCTACACGGCCTGTGGAGCGATCTCGAGGACGAGTCCGGCAACTTCATGGTGCGCAAGCACACCATCGACATGCCGCCAGGCACCAAGCGCAGTTACCGGGTACGCGCCGATGCGCTCGGCCGCTGGGCCTACCACTGCCACCTGCTCTATCACATGGAAGCCGGCATGTTCCGCGAAGTGCGGGTGGAGGAATGAACGCCATGACCCTGTCCCGCCGCCACCCGCTCCCCCTCGGCCTGGCCACCGTGCTGCTCCTCGCTGCCGGTGTCGCGCCGGCGTGGGGCCAGGAGACAGATCACGCCTCGCACCATCCGGCATCGAAGCCGACTGCCACACAGTCGCTGGCCAAGCCGGTTGACCCACAAGCCAGCGACCATGCGCACCACGCAACCCCGTCAAAGCCGCCGGTGGCACCGATGGAACATGGAACGCAGGATCACGGATCCATGGCCCACGGAAACATGGACCACGGCGCCATGAAACAGGGGGCGGCGGACCCTGCCGGCAGCGATCACTCCACGATGGACCATTCCTCGATGGATCACTCTGGAATGGATGGATCGAACATGGACCACTCGGGCATGGACCACGCTTCCATGGGCCACCAGGCAGGTGCCAGCCAGGATCTCCCGGCCACGGCCGAACCACACGAGCCTATTCCTGTCGTCACGCCGGCTGATCGCGCCGCGGCGTTCCAGGACCTCGACGAGCACCTGATGCACGGCGAATCGATCCACTCCTATTGGGCGCTTGATCGGCTTGAGGTGTGGGACGCGGATGAAGACGGCACCGGTGTGGCTTGGGAAGCGATGGGCTGGGTCGGCTCCGACTTGAACCGGCTCTGGCTGCGCAGCGAGGGCGAGCGCGTTGGTGGATCCACCGAGTCCGCCGACGTGGAGGTCCTGTACGGCCGCGCCATCGCCCGCTGGTGGGATGCGGTCGCCGGTGTCCGCCATGACTTTGGCTTTGGTGGCGGCCCGTCCCGCACCTATGCGGCGCTCGGCGTGATCGGTCTGGCACCGTACATGTTCGAAGTCTCAGCCACGGCGTACCTGGGCGAGTCCGGCCAGGTCGGGATCGGGGCGGAAGCCGAGTACGAAATGCTGTTCACCAACCGGCTGATCGGCCAGTGGCTGGTCGAGGGCGAAGCCTGGAGCAAGGACGATCCGGCGGTTGGAATCGGCAGCGGGCTGAGCAAGGTCGAAGCCGGTTTCCGCCTGCGCTACGAGTTCCATCGGCAGTTCGCTCCCTACGTCGGGGTGGTGTGGGAGCGTGCCTACGGGGGCACGGCGGACCAACGTCGCGCGCAGTCCGGTGACATCGACGACACCCGGATCGTCGCCGGCGTTCGAATCTGGTTCTGATGGGAGAACATACATGCAACCGAAGACACGCAAGCGTGTTTGGTTGATCGGGGTTCCGCTGGTTGTCGTGGCCGGTACGACGGGCTTCATCTGGGGCGGCGTGTACAACGTCGCCGCCGATGACATGCACACGAAGCCCGTGCATTTCCTGCTCGAAACCGCACGCGAGCGCTCCATCGTGGCACGTCTGGGACAGCTGGACGTGCCGTCGGATTTGGACGATCGCACACGGATCGTCCAGGGCGCGGGCAATTATGCGGCCATGTGCGCAGGGTGCCACTTGGCTCCGTCGATGGCCGAAACCGAGTTGAGCCAAGGCCTGTATCCCACGCCTCCAGACCTCAGCAAACACAAGGTCGACGTGGCCAAAGCGTTCTGGGTGATCAAGCACGGGATCAAGGCTAGCGGCATGCCCGCCTGGGGCAAGAACATGGGGGACGAGTACATCTGGAACATGGCCGCGTTCCTGCAGGTGCTGCCCACGCTCGACGCGACTGCGTACAAGGAACTTGTCGACAGCAGCGAGGGCCATTCGCATGGCGGCGGCGAGACGCAAGGCCACCATGACGACGAAAAGGCCGAGGATCACCCTGCCCCATCCGAGCCGGGCAACAACTCCATGCCGCATGCGCACCCGCCGGGCGTGGACGACGATCACCACGGCCCGACACTCAGCGACACGGAAGTCGGGTTGGTGGACCACCGCCATCCCAACGGCAAGGTGGAGTCGCACCCTGCACCACACACGCCCGTGGCCGGTGACGGCCATGCGCACACCCATTGATCTCCTTGGAGCCCACGCAATGAACGCAACAGCAATCTCGTTCACCCTCGCACTGGCACTGGCCGTCGTGTCCCCCGCAATGGCGCAGGCGACACAGCCGCACGCACATCACCCCGCTGCCGCGGCATCTGCGGACGTCGACGTCCCAGTCACTGCAGAGGCCGCGGTCGCCGTAGCGGAGCGTTTCAACAGCGCCCTGTCTAGCGGCGATCTGGCCACGGTCGAAGCCCTGCTCGCTGCCGACGTTCTCATCCTCGAGTCCGGGGGCGCCGAACACAGCCGCGAGGAATACATGGGCCATCACGCAGTCAGCGATGCGGCGTTCCTCAAGGGCGCCCATCGCCAGCTGCTCCGTCAGCGTGCACGAACCGCTGGCGAGTTCGCGTGGGTCGGAACCGAAAGCGAGCTGCACGCCCAGAAGGACGGCAAGCCACTGACCGTCCAGAGCACCGAAACGATGGTGCTGAAGCAGACCGCCGACGGCTGGCGGATCGTCCACATCCACTGGTCCTCGCGGACCAAGCGCTGAGTCGAGAGATTGAAATGACTACGCTCACATTGCACCGTCTGACTTTTGTGGTCCTTGCCGTGGCTGGTCTGGGTGCTTGCGCCCAGGATGCTTCATCCGCGCAACCCACAACCTCGCCCTCCGCACAGGTTGTCGTCCAATCAGCCGACGCGACTCCAGCAGCCCTGCCACGCATGACCGTCCACAAGACCCCGACCTGCGGGTGCTGCGGTGCCTGGATCGACCACGTGCAGAAGGCGGGCTTCACCGTGGATGTGCACGACATGGATGACCTCGGTCCGGTCAAGGAGCGGTTGGGTGTCCCCTATGCAAAGGGCTCCTGCCACACGGCCGAGATCGGCGGATACGTCATCGAAGGCCACGTTCCGGCCGCGGACATCAAGCGTCTCCTCGAAGAAAAGCCGAACGCACGCGGCCTGGTCCTCCCAGGGATGCCGCTTGGTTCTCCGGGCATGGAGGTCCCGGAGGGGCGCCAGCAGCCGTACACGGTCGAGCTGATCCATCGCGACGGAACCACTGAACCGTTCGCACAGCACTGATCCGTCGCAGCAACAGGGGACGGTGTTGCGGGCGCGCCGATTCTCGCCCGCGAGGAAGAAGGAGAACTACATGACTCACCATTCCGCCGCACACCGGTCCCAGGCCATGAACGAGTGCATCGACAACTGCACGCAGTGTCATGACATCTGCCTGGAGACCATCAACTACTGCCTGACCAAAGGAGGTGCCCACGCGACCCCAGAGCACATTGCACTACTTGCGACGTGTGCCGATATCTGCGCAACCAGTGCCGACGCGATGCTGCGCGGTGCCAGCGCTCACGACGTGGTTTGCGGTGCCTGCGCGGAGATCTGCCGCCAGTGCGCCGATGCATGCGACGCCATGAACGACCCGGAGATGGCGCGCTGCGCCGAAGTTTGTCGCCGTTGCGCGGAAAGCTGCAGCGCCATGGCGGCTTGACGCGTCGAGGATCCCGCCTGAGCGGCGGGATCCTCATCTCAAATATCAAAAGCCGACCAACCGTGGTTTCGGTGACAGCCCGACACCTAACGCTTGTCGCATCGAACACAGCGCGGCCCTCCCGAACGGGGCTTTGCATCACATTCGCAATGAGGATTTATCCATATGAAGTCGTCCAACGTCATTCGCTCCTTCGCGCTCGTCCTCGCAATCGCGGCCGGGCAGTTTTCGCTGCAGGTCGCGCACGCCCACGCCGCGCTGCAGCAGTCCACACCGGCGGCAAATGCGGTGGTGGCCTCGCCAGGCCAGATCGATCTCGTGTTCAACGAGACATTGATTCCGCGGGCGTCGCGTCTCAAGTTGCTCATGAAGCACGGCAGTTCCACCATGCCGATCGAGAATTTCACGACCGAGATCGTCAACAACGGCAAGACCCTGCGTGCCAAGTTGCCTGGACCGCTCGCTCCGGGCGTCTATACCGTGGAATACCGCGCCGTGGGAGGCGACAACCACCCCATGACGGGCAATTTCAGCTTCACGGTGCGCTGAGGAGCCACAAATGTTCGACCTGTCGGCTTATGCACTGAGATTCCTGGAACACCTTGTTCTCATGGTGCTTTTCGGGGTTCCACTGTTCGGTTGGTACGGTTCGCGTCGATCGACACTCGCCGACGCCTTGGCCGGGTGGCCACTCATGGGCGTTCTATTGGTGAGTGCCGCCGTCGGTACTGTGCTCACCGGGGCCGATATCGTTCTCAAAACCGCGGGCATCATGGGAATGCCGGTTGCCGACGTTGATCGCGCATCGCTTGGCTGGTATCTGCTCGAGACGTCCGCGGGCCGGGCAGCCATGGCGAGAGGCGCGCTGCTGGTCGCCCTGATGTTCGTGCTCGGATGGCATCGTCGCCGCGGGAAGGTGGAGACCGCCTTCCCGCTGGCGGCGACGCTGGCGGGCGGCGCACTCGCTTCTCTGGCATGGAACGGCCACGCGGCCGCTGGTGAGGGCGTGGCAGGCGCGGTCCGGCTTGCTGCGGGCCTTGTCCATCTTCTTGCGGCAGGCGGCTGGATCGCAGCGGTCCTGATGTTCCTGGGGATGCTCCTGCGCGGCAAGGAGGCCTCCGGCAGCGGGCGTCTGCGATCAACGCATGACTTTCTGCATGGATTTTCGACGCTGGGAACGATTTTCGTTGCTGCGCTCGTCGTGTCCGGCATCGTGCACTACGGGGATCTCACCGCGTGGTCGTTTTCGGCCCTGTTTCAGAGCACCTACGGGAAGTTCCTGCTGTTCAAACTGGCTCTGTTCGGCGGAATGCTGGGCCTAGGGGCGCTGCACCGATGGACGCTGGTGCCGCGCCTGGGACGGGCGCTGACCAGCGGAGATCCTGCACAGGAGGCGCGTGCTTTGCGGCAAAGTGTTACGGCTGAGGCCGCGCTAGCCATCTTGATCCTGATTGTTGTTTCAGTTCTCGGGACGCTCAGCCCCGAATAGCTGTTTAACCCGCAATGGCACACTGCCTTGGCAGTCCATCTCCAGTAAAGCGAGCATCGGCATGAACTCACCGTCGTCCCATGACCATCACCATTCCACAGGCGAAGCCCCTGTCGAGACTGCGGATGGACGGGTAACCGACCCGGTCTGTGGTATGCAGGTAGATCCCGCCACTACGCCGCATCATGCGGACCACGCCGGCGCCCATTTTCACTTCTGCTCGGAGCGATGCCGCGCGAAGTTCGTGGCTGATCCCGAGCGCTACTTGACGTCCCGGGATGAGCCTGAGGTGGCCCAGCCCGGCGCCATCTACACCTGCCCGATGCACCCTGAAGTCCGGCAACAGGGTCCGGGTAACTGTCCTTTCTGCGGCATGGCGCTGGAGCCGGAAATGCCGAGCCTGGAGGACGATGACAATCCGGAACTTCGCGACTTCTCGCGCCGGTTCTGGTGGACGCTTCCGCTGACGGTGGTGACGCTGGTGCTGGCCATGTTCGGCCAGTACCTCCCGCGTGTCGTGCTGGACGACGTGCAGATCCTGCCCTTGTCGATCGACGTGCAGACCTGGGTCGAGCTGGTCCTGAGCACGCCGGTTGTCCTGTGGGCGGGATGGCCGTTCTTCGTCCGTTGCGTCCAGTCCATTCGCAACCGCAGCCCGAACATGTTCACGCTCATCGGGATCGGCGTGGCGGCGGCGTTCGGCTACAGCGTGGTGGCGACGGTCGCACCAGACCTGTTTCCCGCCTCGTTCCGTGAGCACGGTCGTGTCGGCGTGTACTTCGAGGCCGCAGCGGTGATCGTCTCGTTGACACTGCTCGGGCAGATCCTCGAGTTGCGCGCACGCTCCAAGACTTCCGCCGCAATCAAGGGGTTGCTCGGCCTTGCGCCGAAGGAGGCCCGACGACTCAACGACGATGGCTCCGAAGAGGACATCCCGCTGACCCACGTCCACGTCGGCGACCGCCTGCGCGTCCGCCCAGGCGAGAAGGTGCCGGTCGATGGCGAGGTGATCGAAGGACGCTCCAGCGTTGATGAATCGATGTTGACGGGCGAGCCGATCCCGGTCGAGAAGACGGTAGGCGCCAGTGTCATCGGTGCCACCCAGAACGGCACCGGCGCGCTGGTCATCCGTGCCGGCAAGGTCGGGTCGGATACGGTGCTGTCGCAGATCGTGCAACTGGTCGCGCAGGCGCAACGCTCGCGCGCGCCGATGCAACGCATGGCCGACAAGGTCGCCTTCTGGTTTGTCCTGGCCGTGCTGGCCGCGGCGGTGCTCACGTTCTTCGTCTGGGGCCTGTTTGGCCCGGCACCGGCGTGGACATTCGCAGTGCTCAACGCGGTCTCGGTGCTGATCATCGCCTGCCCGTGCGCTCTTGGGCTTGCGACACCGATGTCGATCATGGTCGCCACCGGGCGGGCGGCGCAGGCAGGCGTGCTGTTCCGCGATGCCGAAGCAATCGAGCAGATGCGCCAGATCGACACGTTGATCGTGGACAAGACCGGCACCCTGACCGAAGGCCGGCCTACCTTCAAGGAGGTGGTGGCTTTCGAGGGCTACCGGGACGAGCAAGTGCTGCAGCTCGCCGCGAGCCTCGACCAGGGCAGCGAGCATCCGCTGGCGGATGCGATTGTCGCCGAAGCGCGGCGTCGGGACCTGCGCCTCGATAACGTCGAGGGATTCGACTCCGTCACCGGCATGGGCGTGCGTGGCAGGGTCGCCGGCCAGGATCTCGTGCTGGGCAATACCGTGCTGATGCAGGAGATCGGTGCCGATGTCGAGCGCCACGTCGACGTCGCCGAACGGCTCCGTGGCGAGGGCGCGAGCGCCATGTTCCTGGCGGCGGACGGGCGGCTTGCCGGTGTCATTGCCGTGGCGGACCCCATCAAGCCGTCCACCGCTGCAGCGATCCGAGAACTGCAGGCGGCCGGCGTGCGAATCATCATGGCTACTGGCGATGGGCTCACCACCGCCCGCGCGGTGGCCGCGGAACTCGGCCTTGACGAGGTGCATGGAGAAGTGCGGCCGCAGGACAAGGCCGACCTCGTGCAGCGCCTCAAGAGCGAAGGACACCGGGTGGCGATGGCCGGAGACGGCATCAACGATGCGCCGGCGCTGGCCGCGGCCGACGTCGGTATTGCGATGGGCACCGGTACGGACGTCGCGATGTCCAGTGCCCAGGTGACCCTGGTCAAGGGCGATCTGCGAGGAATCATGCGCGCGCGGATGATCTCGGAATCGACCGTGTCCAACATGAAGCAGAACCTGACCTTCGCGTTTCTGTACAACGCGCTTGGCGTGCCGATCGCCGCTGGCGTGTTGTACCCGGTGTTCGGGCTGCTGCTGAGCCCGATGATCGCGGCGCTGGCGATGAGCCTGAGCTCGGTCTCGGTGGTCGGCAATGCGCTGCGGCTCTCCCGCTCGCCACTCCGGGGCGCCAGCGACTCCAACCCTCCCCGCGAAACAACATCCGCCACCTAGTACGACCACGTAGAAAGGAGAAACCGCCATGCCGAAGTACGCCAGGTTCGGGCTCATGATCGCCACCTCGACGGTGGTCATGTTCGGGTTGATGTACCTCAATACCTACCAACTCGATCACGTCTCTTTCAGCGAAACCCGCGTGTACATGGCTTTTGTCATGGGCGCCACCATGGGCGTGATCATGCTGCTCTTCATGCTGGGCATGTACCAGAACAGGAAGCTCAACACGGGAATCCTGCTCGGTTGCGCGTTGGTGTTTGCCGGGGCGTTGTGGCTGATGCGCAGTCAGGCAACCGTCCAGGACGTGTCGTATATGCGAGCGATGATTCCGCATCACTCCATTGCGATCATGACGAGCGAACGGGCCAACATTTCCGACCCACGGGTGCGTGAACTGGCCGATGAGATCATTGCCGCCCAACGCCGAGAGATCCGGGAGATGGAGGCGCTGATCGCGGATCTGGAACAGCGCAGCACCGAGTGAGTACGCCGGTTCGGCTCGATCAGTGTCAAGTACTGGCATGAATTCCAAGTATTTGCCGACGCTTTGGGCTAAATGACGGAGTAACATCCTGATCATGCATTTTCGCAGCCGCCACCGCTTACGGATCGCCCTCGCGGTCCTGCTGTGCCTCCTGTTCCAACAGGTGGCAATGGCGGCTTACGCGTGCACTCTTCCAACCACGCCTTTGTCTTTTTATGGCTCCGATGGTGGCGGCGCTGGCAATGAGCCTGAGGTCGGTATCGGTGGTGGCCAATGCACTTAGTCCTGCCAAGTCGCCGCCGGACCCGCCCTTGGGCTTGGCCAAGGATTGACTTGGATCAATTGCGTCTGTCCCGGTAAGAGGTAAGCTCACGTCATGGTCCGCATCCGCCATCGGAATTGGTTCCGGCGCACCGCCCTCCTCGCGATGGCGGCGCTGCTCTGGTCCCAACTTGTGCTCGCGGGCCATGGCGACTGCCTGGATCTCCCAGGCACGCCGGCGGCGTTTGTCGCTGCTGCCACCGACACCCGGCACGACCATGGCCACGGCTGCGAGGCGGAGCTCCCCTCGGCGAGTAAGGCACTGTGCGACGCGCACTGCACCGAGGGTGACCTCTCGGCGGACAGTGGGCGCATCCCTTCGATTCCGCCGCTGCTGGCCGAAGCATGGCTCTCCTGGCTTGCGATCGCCGCGATTGCGGATGCTTCACCAAGTGTCACGGCCACATGGGTGGATTCACCGCCCAGGCCCGCCTGGCACCGACCTACCGCCCATCCCGCGGCGCTCCTGCTGATCTGATGCCCGGACGCTGACTGCTCCGCACCTCTGTGCGGCGCAGTCCTGTGCGTTCGCGCCGTGGCTGCGTCACGGCATGTGTTCCTGCCCTCGTCCGAGCGACTTCCGTCGCGTCGGCCCAAGGACACTGATATGGCATTCCTGTTCGACCAACTGCAGGCCAGGCGCCTGCACCCTCGCCCGCTGTTCCGCCGCCGGCCACCGCTCCGGCACCTGTTTCCGTGCGTGCTCGCCGGCGCCCTGTGGACGCTGGCGCTGCCCGTTACCGCAACCGAACCCGTCCCAGGGCACAGCCTCGAGTCGATCCGCGCCTGGGTCCTCGAACACAACCCCGAGCTGCGGGCACTGGACTTCGAGGCCCAGGCCGCCGAAGCACGGATTCTGCCGGCGGGCGCCCTGCCCGACCCGATGGCTTCCGTTGGATTCCGCGGCCTGGATCCGGACAAGCCCTGGCGCAGCGCCGGTGCCGACCGCGAAGTCGGCTACGCACTGCGCCAGCGCTTCCCGCTCTGGGGCAAGCGCGGCCTGGCGCGGACCGCGGCCACCCAGGACGCGGTCGCGGTCGGGCTAGACCGCATCACCACGGCGCGCGATCTGCTGTCTGACGCCGAGGCGGCCTACGCACGCTACTGGCATGCCGATCAGGCCGTGGCCGTGCTCGATCGCCGCATCGCCCTGCTCCGCCAAGTCGAAGAGATGGCCGGCGTGCGCTACGCCCTGGGCCGCGCGGCGCAGCAGGATGCCATCCGCGCCCAGGTCGAGCAGACCAGCCTGCAGCGCGAGCGGATCGAACGCCTCGCGGCCAAGCAGGAGGCGGCCGCCACCTTGAACGCGGTGCTGGGGCGCCGGTCCGATTCACCGCTGGCGACCCCCGATGAGGCGCCGCGCCTAGTCGTTCAAAGTGCCTCCCTGGCCGAAGCACTGGATGGCGCCGACGCGCACCCCGCGGTCCGCTCACAGCAGGCCCGCGCCGAAGCCGCGCGCACGAACGTGGTGTTGGAGCGTCGCAACCGGTTCCCGGACATCACCGTGGGCGTGGGTGCGATGCAGCTCGGCAACGGCATCGAAAGCACCGAGCTGATGCTGGAGGTCGAGATCCCGTTCCAGCAGCGTGCACGCCGCGAGCGCGAGCGCGAATCGCGCCTGCTCGAAGACGCGGCGCTGGCGCGCATGGACGCCACCCTGCGGGCCGTGGAGGAACGCGGCGCCTCCGCCTGGGCGCGGTGGACGAGCGCACGCGAACGCCGGCAACTGATCGAGAACACGCTGCTGCCGCAGGCCGACGCCACCTGGCAGTCCGCGCTGGCCAGCTACCAGGTCGGCGAAGTCGACTTCGGGACGCTGCTGGAAGCACTCAATGAATGGCAGGGCGCCGACCTCGCACGGGTCGATGCACTGCGTGACGAACTGTTGGGCGCCGCCGCCGTGCGCGCCATCGAAGGAGATATCCGATGACCCGTGTCCAGACCCTGTCGCTCGCCATCGGCGTCGCACTCGCCGCTCTCACCGTCGGATGGGTGGCCGGCCGCGCCACGAACGATTCCACGACCGCAACCACGTCCGCCGAGGCGCCGGCCGCGGAACGCAAGGTGCTCTATTACCGCAATCCCATGGGCCTTCCGGACACCTCGCCAGTGCCCAAGAAGGACTCGATGGGTATGGACTATGTTCCGGTCTATGCCGACGACGCACCGCCGGCGGCACCGGGCACGGTGGTGCTGCCGCCGGACAAGGTGCAGGCGCTGGGCGTGCGCACCGAAGCGGTCAAGCGGGGGGCCCTGGCCGCCACCGTGCGCACCAGCGGCACGGTCGAGGTCGACGAGACCCGGCAGTACGCGATCGCCCCGCGCTTCGAAGGCTGGGTGGAGCGGCTGTACGCGAACCAGACCGGCATGCGGGTCCGCGCCGGGCAGCCGCTGCTGTCTGTCTACAGCCCGGAGCTGGCCGCGGCGCAGCAGGAATACCGACTGGCGGACGAGACCGCCCGCCGGCTGGCCGGGTCCGATCCCGCGAGCGCGGCGTCGATGGTCCGCCTGCGCGATGCCGCCCGCACCCGTCTGCGCAACTGGGAAATCAGCGACGCGCAGCTGGGCAAGACGGGGCTGGTCCTCACGGCGCCCGCGGACGCGGTCGTGATCGAGAAGCCGGTGGTCCAGGGCGCACGCTTCGAGCCCGGCGAAACCATCCTGCTGCTGGCCGACCTGTCGACGGTGTGGGTGATCGCCAAGGTGCCGGCGGCGCAGGCCGCGGACATCAGGGTCGGCCAGCCGGCCCGCTTTGAAACCGTGGCCCTGCCGGGCCAGGTGGCCGAGGGCGAAGTCACCTTCGTGCAGCCCGTCATCGATGCGATGACACGCACCGTGGACGTACGCATCGCGCTGCCCAATCCCGATGGCGACCTGCGGCCGGGACTCTACGGGACGGTGCTGCTCGAGGAGCCCGGGGCCGGCCCGCTCCTGAACGTGCCGCGCTCGGCGGTGCTCGACAGTGGCACACGCCAGGTGGTGCTGGTCGAGACCGGTCCCGGCCGCTTTGCTCCGCGCGATGTCACCCTGGGGCGGCGCGGCGGCGATCGTATCGAGATCCTCGACGGCTTGGCAGAGGGCGAACAGGTCGTGGTCTCCGCCAACTTCCTGATCGACGCCGAAAGCAACCTGCAGTCGGCACTCGAGGGACTTGAGGGACACGCAGGACACGGGGCGCCCTCGGGCACCGGCGAGGATCCGCAGCCCGGGTCCGGTGATGGCGCCTCCGACCCGCACGCAGGCCATGGTGACGAAGCCGCTGATCCGCACGCGGGTCATTCGATGCCGGCCACCCCGGAGGAGGCTCCGCCCTCCGCCACCGGCCACGAGGGGCACTGACATGCTTGGTCGCCTCATCGAGTGGTCGGTCCGCAACGTCTTCCTGGTGCTGGTGATGACGCTGGCCGTGGTCGCCGGCGGCGTCTACGCACTGATGCAGACGCCGCTGGACGCGCAGCCGGACCTGTCGGATGTCCAGGTGATCGTGTTCACCGAGTACCCGGGGCAGGCGCCCCAGGTGGTCGAGGACCAGGTGACCTACCCACTGACCAGTGCGCTGTTGTCGGTTCCCAAGTCGAAGGATGTCCGTGGCTTCTCGTTCTTCGGCGCCTCCTTCATCTACGTCATTTTCGAGGAAGGCACCGACCTGTACTGGGCTCGCTCACGGGTGCTGGAAAACCTCAACGTCGCCACCAAGAACCTGCCAGCGGGAGTAGCGCCGGCGCTGGGGCCCGACGCCTCGGGCGTGGGCTGGGTCTACCAGTACGTGCTCCAGAGCGATGAGCATTCGCTGGACGAACTACGTGCGATGCAGGACTGGTACCTGCGCTACCAGCTCACCACCGCGCCCGGCGTGGCCGAGGTCGCCAGCGTCGGCGGCTTCGTGCGCCAGTACTCGATCACGGTGGATCCGGTCCGCCTGCGCGAGTTCGACATCCCGATCTCGCGGGTGTCCGAGGTGGTCGCCGCTAGCAACCGCGACGTTGGCGGCCGCGTGATCGAAATGGCCGAGACCGAATACATGGTGCGCGGCCGCGGCTACCTGCGCGGCATCGAGGACATCGAGAGCCTCGTGCTGCGCGCCGAAGGGGGCGCACCGGTGCTGATTGGCGACGTCGCCAGGGTCGAACTGGTGCCCGACGAGCGTCGCGGCATCGCCGACCTGGACGGCGAAGGCGATGTCGTGGCCGGGATCGTCATTGCGCGCTTCGGCGAGAACGCTCTGGCCGTGATCGGCGGGGTGAAGGACAAGATCGCGGAACTTGCACGCGGCCTGCCCGAGGGCGTCAGCGTCCAGACGGTCTACGACCGGTCCGACCTCATCGTGCGTGCGATCAAGACGCTGCGCACGACATTGCTCGAGGAGAGCCTCATCGTCGCGCTGGTCTGCCTGCTGTTCCTGTTCCATGCGCGCAGCGCACTGGTCGCGATCGTCATGCTGCCGGTCGGCGTGCTGGTCGCAGTGATCGCGATGCGTGCGCTCGGCATGAACTCCAACATCATGAGCCTGGGCGGCATCGCGATCTCGATCGGCGTAATGGTGGACGCGGCGATCGTGATGATCGAGAACGCACACAAGCACATCGAGCGCTCCGACGGCTCCCGCAGCCGAGCCCAGCTGATCATTGATGCCTGCCGCGAGGTCGGGCCGGCGTTGTTCTTCAGCCTGATGATCATCACCGTCTCGTTCCTTCCGGTGTTCGCCCTGGAGGCGCAGGAAGGCCGCCTGTTCAAGCCGCTGGCCTTCACCAAGACCTTCGCCATGGCCGGTGGTGCGCTGCTTTCAGTGACCTTGGTGCCGGTGCTCATGCTCCTGTTCGTGCGCGGCAAGATCATGCCCGAGCAGAAGAACCCGGTGAACCGGTTCCTGGTCGCGGCCTATCGGCCCGTGATCGACGTCGTGCTGCGGCACCGCATGGCCACGATCGCGATCGCGCTGGTCGCCCTGTTCGCCAGCCTGTGGCCGGCGTCACGCCTGGGCAGCGAGTTCATGCCCACGCTCAACGAGGGCACCCTCCTGTACATGCCAGCGTCGCTGCCGGGCATGTCGGTGACCAAGGCGTCGGAGCTGCTGCAGCAGCAGGACCGGATCATCAAGGGCTTCCCGGAGGTGGAGTCGGTGTTCGGCAAGGCGGGCCGCGCCCTGACCGCCACCGATCCTGCACCTTTGGAGATGTTCGAAACCGTCATCAACCTCAAGCCCGAGGACGAGTGGCGGGACGGCATGACCACCGACAAGTTGATCGCGGAGATGGACGAGGCGCTGAAGTTCCCGGGCGTGGCCAACTCCTGGACGATGCCGATCAAGGCCCGCACCGACATGCTGGCCACCGGCATCCGCACGCCCGTGGGCATCAAGTTGTTCGGCACGGATCTTGAGCAACTCGACGCGCTGGCCACCGAGATCGAAGCCGTTGTGCGCGAAGTGCCGGGGACGACCAGCGCGTTCGCCGAGCGCCTGACCGGCGCCTACTACCTCGACATCACGCCGGACCTGCCCAGCCTGGCGCAGTACGGCGTGACCCTGGGCGAGGTGCAGGACGTGGTCGCGGCCGCCTTGGGCGGCGAGATCGTGACCACCATCCTGCAGGGCCGCGAGCGCTTCAGTGCGATCGTGCGCTATCCGCGCGAGTTGCGAGACGACCCGCACCGGATCGGCAACCAGGTCCTGGTGCCCGTGCCCGGCGGCGCGCAGGTGCCCCTCGGCGAGTTGGCGCGAATCGAGGTCACGAAAGGGGCACCGAGCATCCGCACCGAAAACGCGATGCTGGCGGCCTACATCTACGTCGATACGCGTCAGAGCGATCTCGGCCGTTACGTGAAGGCCGCGCAGGATGCCGTCGCCGAGCAGGTGCAGTTCCCGCCCGGCTACTACGTGACCTGGAGCGGTCAGTACGAGTACATGCAGCGCGCCGCCGAGAAAATGCGCGTCGTCGTCCCGGTAACCCTGGCGCTGATCTTCCTGCTGCTGTACCTCAACTTCCGCCGCGTCACCGAGTCGCTGATCGTGATGCTGTCGGTGCCGTTCGCGCTGGTCGGCGGCGTGTGGCTGATGTGGATGCTCAACTACAACGTCAGCGTCGCGGTGATCGTCGGCTTCATCGCGCTGGCCGGCGTCGCCGCGGAAACCGGCGTGGTGATGCTGATCTATCTCGACCACGCGCTGGAGGCTCGCGCCGCGCAGCGCCAGGCCGAAG
Source organism: Luteimonas changyuni (assembly GCF_039548395.1). Classification (NCBI taxonomy): domain Bacteria; kingdom Pseudomonadati; phylum Pseudomonadota; class Gammaproteobacteria; order Lysobacterales; family Lysobacteraceae; genus Luteimonas; species Luteimonas changyuni. Next base: position 44,356 of record NZ_JBCLUZ010000004.1, on the reverse strand, counting down.
GCCGCTCGCTGGATGCACGCGACCTGCGCGAGGCGATCATCGAAGGCGCGGTCGACCGCGTGCGCCCGAAGATGATGACCGTGGTCGCGATCATGGCCGGCCTGCTGCCGATCATGTGGAGCAGCGGCACAGGCTCGGAGGTCATGCGCCGCATCGCCGCGCCGATGGTGGGCGGCATGGTCTCGTCCACGGTGCTGACGCTGGTGGTGATCCCGGCGCTGTACTCGTTGATCAAGCAGCGGCAGCTGGCCAGGAAGCGGCCAACACCTGCTGCGCTGCCGGCGGACGTGTCGTGATGTGGCCGACCTTCAACGCGCCAGGGCAAAGGCGGTCCGCGTGTGCGTTGACCCAAGATTATCGCTGCGGGAGCACTCGATGCCTTGGTGTGGATGGAGGCGTGTCAGCCGAGCTTGACCTGTGTGCGGGACACAGGTCTAGCGTGATCACCATCTTTCCTGGAGCGCGCCAATGATGGGCAAAGACGAAGCAGCGCCGCCGCTGATGACGGTACGCCAGCTGGCACAGCAGGGCGACGTCACGGTGCATGTGGTGCGCAACTATCTGCGGCGCGGCCTGCTGCAGGCGGCCACGCATACCGAGGGCGGGTATCAGCTCTTCGCGGCTTCGGAGCTCCAGCGCCTGCACTTCATTCGTACGGCACAGCAGCTTGGTTTCACGCTGGCCGAAATCGAGGAAATCATCCGCCACAGCCTGCAGCGACATAGTCCCTGCCCGCTCGTGCGGGACATCATCCGGCGCAGGCTCGACGACACCCGCCAGCAACTGGACAGGCTCCTCGCCATGCACCAACGGATGGAGCGTGCCATCCACGCTTGGGCCGCGCTGCCGGACTCCATTCCGACTGGCAATGACGTCTGCGCATTGATCGAAGCCGTTGCCGCGACAGAAGGCGGCAAGTTCGTCAGGTCCACCCCGCGACGCCTTCTCGGACGCCTCACTCAGGATTTGCCATGACTGCCCCCCGCTCTCCAACCACGTCGGGGTCCGGACGTTGGGTCTTCTGGATTTTCCTTGCGCTCGCCGTCTTCTATCTTGGCGTCGAGCATCGCGCCCACCTTGCTGGAGCACTCCGCTGGTTGCCATTGGCCATCCTGCTGCTGTGCCCCCTCATGCATGTGTTCATGCACAAAGGACATGGCGGACATGGCGGACATGGACAAGGCGGCAATGCCGACGACTCATCCAATGGGGGCCTTGGCGGCAGCAAGCGGGCGCTGACCGACGAAACGTCCGACACCTCGAACGGAGGGCAATGACATGCACGCATCTGACGCTGGCTACGGTCTTTGGCTCCTCGCCGCCATCAACGCCGCCTTCTTCATCTTCTTCGCCTGGAGCTTCTACAAGCCGTTGACGCGGTGGGACTGGCGGGGGTTCGGGATGTTCTCCGCCTTCGTCGTGGCGCTGTTCGCGGAAATGTATGGCTTCCCGCTGACACTGTACGTCCTGGGCGGCTGGCTCAGCGCTAACTATCCGCAGGTGAACTGGCTCAGCCATGACGCGGGCCATTTGCTGGAGATGTGGTTCGGCTGGCGCGCCAATCCGCATTTCGGTCCATTCCACATCGCGAGTTTCGTGTTTATCGGCGGAGGGTTCTGGTTGTTGTCGACCGCCTGGCCCGTGCTGTATCGGGCACAGCGAGAGGGTCGGCTTGCCCGTGAGGGCGTGTATGCGCGCATGCGCCACCCGCAGTACGTTGCCTTCGTGCTGGTGCTGACCGGCTTCCTGCTGCAGTGGCCGACGCTGCTCACACTCATCAGCTTTCCGGTGCTCGTGTGGGCCTATGCCCGCCTCGCTCGCCGTGAGGAGAAAGATTGCCTGAGCCGCTTTGGCGACGACTACGCCCGCTACATGCAGGAGGTCCCGGCCTTCCTCCCGCGACGCCGGCGCGGCCCCGCGCCATCGCCGGGAGAAGCATGATGACGCAGGTTGAGGAGCTGCCTGGGCAACGCTCCGCCGTTCAAGTTGCCCACCTGCATGGTCTCTCCGTTCGTGTTGTCGCCGCAGATCTCCGTCTCCGTTCAGGCCCATCCAAGGAGTCCACTCAATGAATACGGTCACACCCGTTGCCTGTTCCGCAGCCCCACGTACCAATTCCTACCGCTGGTTCGCCGCACTGGCGCTGGTGGGCGCACTCGCATTCTCCTTCGCACTGCCGGGCGTCGCATCCGCGAGCGAGGGCGGGTTCCGCCACAACGTCTTGATGCGCGGCCAGGTGTTGGAGAAGGGGGACGAGACGCTCGTGGTCTGCGTCGGGCAGGCCGACGGCGCCCAGGTCGGGCAGGTGCTGGATGTGATCCGGCACAAGCGCCGTATCCGGCATTCGCGGGCCGGCGGTCCACGCTATCGCCGCGAGAACATCGGTCAAGTACGGATCGCCGAACTGTTCGACAGCCACTACGCGGAGGCTGAAGTGATCTCCGGCAGCCCCAAGGTCAACGACACAGTGGAGCTGATCCGCCCCTGACAAGCGCGCAGGCGATGCAGATGCGCCTCGGCCCTCGCCATGCCATCAGCAATCACTTCCCTTCCAGGACAGGAGCCACAACATGACATCGTCTTCCAGCCCCACCCTGCAATTCCTCGGTGCCGCGGGCACTGTGACTGGCTCGCGCTACCTGGTTGAGGCCAACGGTCAGCGCGTGCTCGTGGACTGCGGCCTGTTCCAGGGCTACAAGCAATTGCGCGACCGCAACTGGGCTCCGTTTCCCGTCGAGCCGTCATCGATCGACGCGGTAGTCCTGACCCACGCCCACCTGGACCATTCGGGCTACTTGCCCGCACTGGTCAAACAAGGGTTCCGCGGCCGGATCCACTGCACCCATGGCAGCGTGGCCCTGTGCGGCCTGCTGCTTCCCGACAGTGGATACCTGCAGGAAGAGGATGCTAAGTATGCAGCGCGCAAAGGGTACTCCAAGCACAAGGAACCACGACCGCTTTATACCGAGGATGACGCCCGCCGCAGCCTGAAGCAGCTCAAGGGGCATGACTATGGTCGCGACATCGAGGTCGCATCAGGCGTCACGATCCGCTTCCATCCTGCCGGCCACATCCTGGGCGCTGCCCACGTCAGCCTGGACGTCCAGGGCCAGCGCCTGCACTTCAGTGGTGACCTGGGCCGGCAGCAGGAGTCTCTGATGAACCCGCCAACGCCCCTGCCCGCCTGTGACGTACTGGTCTGCGAATCCACATATGGCAATCGGGAACACGTTCCGATCGACCAGGAGGCGGAGCTGGCCCCCATCATCCGCCGCGTCGCTGCCCGTGGGGGCGTAATCGTCATTCCGGCCTTTGCCATCGGTCGCGCCCAGGCGCTCATGCTGCATATCGCCCGGTTGCGCGAGCGCAAGGACATCCCTCGCGTGCCGGTCTACCTCAACAGCCCGATGGCAATCAACGCGACCCGGCACTACCACGCCCACCATTCCGAGCACCACGTGTCCGAAGAGGACTGCCAGCGGATGTTCGACGTGGCCACCTTCGTCAACACTGTAGAAGAGTCGAAGGCGCTCAACCGCCAGCGCGGGCCGATGATCATCATCTCGGCCAGCGGCATGATCACCGGCGGGCGCGTGTTGCACCACATCGAGGCGTTCGGCCCCGATGACCGCAACGCGATCCTGCTCGCGGGCTACCAGGCCGGAGGAACACGCGGTGCCGCGCTGGCGGCAGGCAAGCGCACGTTGCGCATGTTCGGCCGCGAGGTCCCCATCCGCGCTGAAGTGGTGCAGCTGGAAGGCTTCTCCGGCCACGCCGACGCCGGGGAGTTGCTGGACTGGATGCGCACCGCGCCGTCCGCGCCGCGCGTGGTGTACCTCACCCATGGCGAGCCCGATGCAGCCGACACACTGCGCGCGCGCGTGCAGCGTGAACTGGGCTGGCGTGCGCGCGTGCCGGAGCACCTGGAGCAAGTCGGATTGGAGGATGCGAGATGACCACGCAGGCCCCGGGCCACACCCGCCTGCGCGTCACCCGTGCCGGCATCGACACCTACCAGCAGCCGGTGGTCTATATGCACCGTGACTGCGAAGTCTGCCGCTCGGAAGGCTTTGCCGCGATGACGCGCGTGAGGCTGGACGTCGGCGCGCGCACGCTGGTGGCGACGCTGAACGTGGTCGTCGACGATCGGCTCGGCCTCGACGAGGTGGCGCTGTCGGAGGCCGCGTGGACGCTCCTCGATCCCATGCGCGATGCCCTCGCCCGGGTGCGGCATGCGGAACCCGCGTCGTCGGCAGGCGCGCTCCGCGCCAAGGTGTTCGGGGCACGGCTGGACGACGCGCAGTACCTCGCCCTGGTGCAGGACGTGATGGAAAGCAGGCTGTCGGACCTGGAGCTTGCCGCTTTCGTCACGGCCAGCGCGGGCGACCGCCTCGACAACGCCGAGACGACCTCGCTGACACGGGCCATGATCGCCGTTGGCCAGCGCCTGGATTGGGGCGATGGGCCGGTGCTGGACAAGCATTGCGTCGGCGGCCTGCCCGGCAATCGCACCACGCCGATCGTGGTGGCCATCGTGGCTGCGCTGGGCTACCGCATCCCGAAGACGTCCTCGCGCGCGATCACGTCGCCCGCGGGCACCGCCGACACCATGGAGGTCATGGCGCCGGTGGCGCTCGATCTGGCGGCGATGCGCCGGGTGGTGGAGCGCGAGGGCGGCTGCATCGTCTGGGGTGGCAACGTGCGCCTGAGTCCGGCCGACGACATCCTGATCCGGGTGCAGCGCCCGCTGGATTTCGACAGCGACGGTCAACTGGTGGCCAGCGTGCTGTCGAAGAAGATAGCCGCGGGCTCCACCCACGTCCTGATCGACATGCCGGTGGGTCCGACGGCCAAGGTGCGAGGTGAGGCCGCGGCCCACAGCCTCGGCACGCGGCTTGCCCACACCGCGGGCGCGCTGGGATTGCAGTTGGGCATCCATCGCTCCGACGGCAGCCAGCCGGTGGGGCGGGGAATCGGTCCGGCGCTCGAGGCGCACGATGTGCTCAAGGTGCTGCGCAACGCAGCCGATGCACCCGCCGACCTTCGCGAACGCGCACTTGCGCTGTCCGCGGCGCTGCTGGACATGGCACCGGGCAGCAACGCCGGCACCGGACTGGAGCGCGCGCGCGGCGTGCTGGATTCCGGGGCGGCGCTGGCCAAGTTCCTGGCGATCTGCGAGGCCCAGGGAGGCTTCCGCGAACCGCCACGGGCGGCGTTCACCGCCGACGTCCCGGCGCCTGCATCGGGCCGCATCGCGGCGATCGACAACCGCAGGCTGGCCAAACTGGCCAAGCTGGCCGGCGCCCCGACATCCCCCACCGCCGGCCTCGAAACCGGTCTGCGGATCGGCGATACGGTCGAGCGCGGACAGCCCATGATGACCCTGCATGCGGAGTCGCCGGGAGAACTGGCCTACGCCCTGGAGCACGCCGCGACGCTGCAACCCTTTGTGCTTGGAGAGGTTCCATGACCCGTGTGCTGATGCCCTTCCCGGCCGATGCAGTGTTGGCCGGCACCATCAACCAGCCCCTGCAGGCGCGCATTGCACCCGTGGCTTGGCGGCACTTCCCAGATGGCGAGTCGCTGGTCACCCTGGACGACGCACTGGCCGGAGCCGATGTGGCGCTCCTGGCCAGCCTGCGCAACGCCGATGCCACGGCCCTCCCGTTGCGCTTCGCCGCCCGGACCGCGCGCGAGTTCGGGGCTCGTTCGGTCGGCCTCATCGCACCCTACCTGGGGTATATGCGCCAGGACACCCGCTTCCATCGCGGCGAGGCGGTCAGTACACCGCTGTTTGCGCAATTCCTCGAAGAGGCTTTCGACTGGCTGGTGACCGTGGACCCGCACCTGCACCGCGTCGAGCGCCTGCAGTCGCTCTACCGCATTCCGACGGTCCACGTATCGGCGACGCCGGCCGTGGCCCGCTGGATCGCTGAGACCGTCCCCGACGCTGTGCTGATCGGCCCTGACAGCGAGAGCGAGCAGTGGGTAGCGGACATCGCCGCCCTGTCCGGCATGCCCTACCAGGTGCTGGCCAAGGAGCGGCACGGCGACTACGACGTGCGCGTCAGCCTGCCCGACCCGGCAGCCGTGGCTGGTCGGACTCCGGTGCTGATCGACGACATCGTGTCGTCCGGCCACACGATCCTGGAGACCCTCGCACACCTGCGCCGGTTGTCGTTGCCGTCGCCGTTGCTGGTCGCCATCCATCCGGTGTTCGCAGGCGACGCCTATGCCCGCCTGCAGGAGGCGGGCCTGGCCCGCATCGTCAGCACTGACACCATTTCCCACCCCTCCAACGCCATCGCGCTGGGTGCGGACCTCGCCGCCGCGGCATCGACCCTGATGACCGCTTCGACCGATTCCCCGGAGGACCCATGAACCTGCATCTCAACTGCTGCACCGCCGACCAGCTGTCGGCCGCCGAGCGCCAGCGGATCCTTGAACTCGCCGACGCCCACCGGCAGGCCGATCCCGCGTTCGCCCACTGGGCGGCCGGCTACGGGGTGATCCGACATGACCCGCTTACCCAGCTCCGGGTCCGCCAGATGGTGCACGAGCTGGTCGCCCTGGGCCGCACGCCGGATGCCGGCACCGCATGGCAGCGGCTCGCCGCGGCCGACCGCGTCACCAGCGCCGGCATGTGGCTGGTGGCGCACATGACCTACAGCCAGCGCGTTCGTACCGACGGCGCGGCCCTGGAGGTCGATGACTTCAAGACCACGCCTGAAGGCCACACCGGCGGGTCCCTCAACATGGTGCCCGCCTACGCCGGCTACCTGCTGATGGATTCCCTGGATGGCGTCACCCGCGCGTGGATGATGGGCCAGGGGCACTGCGTGGCCGCCATCGACGCGCTGAACGTGCTGGTTGGCAACATGACCGACCGGCACGCCGAACGTTACGACCGCACCGGCGAAGGGCTGAGCCGGTTCGTAAGCGACTTCTATGCCTACACCCTCAATCCGGACGGAACGCCGGCGTCGCCCCTCGGCTCCCACGTCAATGCGCACACCGCCGGGGGCGTGATGGAAGGCGGCTATCTCGGCTTTGCCGAGCTGCAGTACGTGCATGCGCCGCTCAAGGATGAACGCCTGGTCGCCTTCCTCAGCGACGGTGCGTTCGAGGAACAGCGTGGCAGCGACTGGGCGCCACGCTGGTGGCGCGCCGAGGACAGCGGACTGGTCAGCCCGATCATCATCCTCAACGGGCGCCGCATCGAACAGCGCAGCCAGATCACCCAGCAGGGCGGCGAGCGGTGGCTGGACCGGCACCTGCGATTGAACGGCTTTGATCCGATCGCGCTGGACGGGCGCGATCCGGCCAGCATCGCGTGGGGCATCCACGTGATGGAGTCGCGCCTGCAAGCGGGCGCCGCTGTTCCCGCCGACGTGCGGCTGCCCTATGGCATCGCCGAAACCGTCAAGGGCTTCGGCTTCCCCGGCGCCGGGACCAACGCCTCGCACAACTTGCCGCTGCCGGGGAATCCGGCGAAGGATGCCGCGGCGCGCACGCTCTTCAATGAAGGCGCAGCGGCGCTGTTCGTGGCCGCGTCGGAGCTCGAGCAGGCCGTTGCCGCACTCAACAGCCACGATCTCCAGCAGCGGGTGCGCGAGCGCGACCATGCGCTGGCCGATCGCCAGGTGGAACCGCCCCGCGTCCCGGCGATCGCCGACCGCGGCGCCGGCGGTGAGAGCTCGCCAATGACCGCACTCGACGAGCAGTTCGTCGCCATCGCCGAGGCGAATCCGGGACTGCGGGTGCGCGTGGGCAATCCCGATGAGCTGCGCAGCAACAAGCTCGACCGGACCCTGGACGCGATGAAGCACCGGGTGCACGAGCCCGAGCCCGGCGTCGCCGAATCGCCAACCGGCGCGGTCATCACTGCGCTCAACGAAGAAGCCGTGGTCTGCGCGGCGCTCGGCAACAAGGGCGGGCTAAACCTGGTGGTCACCTACGAGGCGTTTGCACCGAAGATGCTCGGCGCCGTACGTCAGGAACTGATCTTCGCCCGCCACCAGGCCCAGGCCGGGCGCCCACCCGGCTGGCTGGGCGTGCCCCTGGTGCTGACCTCGCACACGTGGGAGAACGCGAAGAACGAACAGTCCCACCAGGATCCGACCATGGCCGAGGCACTCATGGGCGAAATGGCCGACATTTCGCGCGTGGTGTTCCCGCCGGACGCCAATGGCGCTGCCGCCGCCCTCGCCCGCGCCTACGCGCAACGGGGCACGGTCACCACACTGGTCGTTCCCAAGCGTCCGGTGCCTCATGAGCTGACCCCGCAGCAGGCCCAGGCACTGGCCGAGACCGGCGCAACATGCCTCGCCGGCGATCCGGAGACGGCGGCGATCCTGCTGGTGGCCACCGGCGCGTACCAGATGCAGGAAGTGCGCCGCGCACAGGCGCGTCTGGCCGCACGCGGAATGTCGGCCGCGATCGTCTATCTCGCCGAACCCGGCCGATTTCGCGCCCCGCGCGATCCGGAGGAGGCAAGGTACGTGCACTCCGACAGTGCGGTCCAAGCGCTGTTTCCGGTGGGCCGGCCGCGCGTATTCGTTACCCACACCCGTCCGGAGCCCTTCCTCGGTGCGCTGCGCCGACTCGACACCGGCCCCACCACCACCGCGGCGCTGGGCTTCGTCAACCGGGGCGGCACACTGGACGTGCCGGGCCTGCTGTTCGCCAACCGCAGCACCTGGGCGCACGTGGTCGACGCGGCTGCGCACGTCCTCGGCCAGTCCCGTGGCAGCCTGCTGTCCGAAGCGGAGCTGGCGGCAGTGGATGGCCGCGGCGATCCGGCCACGATCCTGCGCCCTGCCACGGGGCCAGCGTCGTGAGTCGCCCGGCCAGGACCTCGCGCTGATGGCGGGTACAGTGCGGCGCGGAGGTCAGATTGCCTGGGCCGGACTGAAGCTCGGAGTCGCCGTGCTGCGCCTGCGCCGGCGCGCACCCGACCTGCTCCCCGCATACGTCAGCACCACCCTGGTGGGGTTGGGCACCACCTTCGTCAAGCTGGGCCAAGGCTTGAGTCTGCGCTGGGACCTGCTGCCGGCACCCTACCGCGAGGCGTTGTCGCGATTGCACAGCGATGTGCCCCCCTTCCCGGCGGAGGAGGCCATGCGTATCGTCGAACAGGCGTTTGGCGCGCCGGTCGGCGAACTTTTCGCCAGCTTCGATGACAAGCCCCTGGCCGCGGCTTCAGTGGCCCAGATCCATCCAGCGCGCATGCATGATGGTCGCGATGTGGTCGTCAAGATCACCCGCCCCGGGATCCATGCCCAGGTGCAGGCGGATCTGCTGCTCCTGCGGCGCACGATGCGCGTCGCCCAGTGGATCTGGCCGCCACTGAAACGCCACCGGCCGCTCGAACTGGTGGACGAACTAGGCGCATTCCTGCGTGACGAGATCGACATGCGTCACGAGGCGCAGAACATGCGGCGCATGGCCAAGGTGCTGGATGCCCTGCCCGGCATCACCCAGCCGCACGTCGTCGAGCCGTATGCCACCCGCAACGTGCTTGTGCAGGATCGAAGCCACGGGACCCGTCTGGAGGCCGCGTACGGCACAGCGGCCGCTCCCGCACTGGCAAGGGCGCTGCTCGGTGCCTACGTGCATCAGCTCTTCGGCGCCGGCGTCTTCCATGCCGACCCGCACCCGGGGAATCTGTTCTTCTTTGACGACGGTCGCCTGTGCCTGCATGACTTTGGCTCGATCGGCGTGCTCGACCCTGCATCCCGGCTCGCGCTCGGCGGCATGGTCGAGGCCATTGCGGCCGACGACGCCGAGGGCGTGCTGGATGCAGCGATCGCCATGAGCTTCTTCCCGCCGCAGGTCGACCGCCGCTCGCATGTGCGCGAGATCCACCTGATCCTGGCCGAGATGGCCAGCCGTCCGCTGGCGCAGTGGTCCATTGCCGAGGCAATCTGGCGCGTGGCACGCATTGGGCAGGGCGCTGGCTTCCGGCTTCCGGCCCACCTGCTGTCCCTGATCCGGACGCTGTTCCTGGTCGAGAACACGCTGCGGGCGCTGGATCCGGATCTGGACCTGCTGGGGACGCTGTCCGCGCAGGCGGCCGCGATCGCCGACATTGCCGAAGCCAGCCGCCCCAGCGGCAACAGGCCGCTTGCCATGCGGCTGGCCCGCACTGCGCGCCAACTGCCACAGATCGCCACCGACCTGTTGCGGCAGGCGCAACTGAGCGACGGACGACCCGCCTTCTCCGTACACCACCATGGCCTGAGTTCCACGCAGGAGGCAATCGCGCGCACGGGCAACCGGCTGGCGTTGGCCCTGGTCACCTTGGGCCTGTACGTAAGCGGTGCGCTGTTGAGCCTGCATTCCGACGGCCCGCAAGTGTTCGGTCACATGCCTTTCCTGGCTATGGTGGCTTTCGCTGCTGCGGGATTGCTCTCACTGCGGCTGGTGATGGCCATCGCCAGATCGGGACACTTGTAACAGAACACTGATCTATCTCCCCGCTGGTGCCCGGCGCATCAGTGCATCCAGGAAGGCAGACCCATGACGCAACACAATCATCATCATCAAGATCATCAGGCGCACGGCGAGCAACCGCCGCATCCCCGCACGGGTGCTGAAGGTGACGTCCATGCCGGGCACGACAAGCATGCCGGCCACAGCGTGGCGAGCTTCCGCGACAAGTTCTGGCTCACGCTGCTGCTGACCATCCCCACTCTGATCTGGAGCGGGATGATCCAGCATTGGTTCGACTACACCGCACCACAGTTCCCGGGGTCGGCGTACATCCCGGCGGTGTTCGGCACGATCGTGTACTTCTACGGCGGCTCGCCGTTCCTCCGCGGCGGATACCACGAGCTGAGAAATCGCCTGCCGGGCATGATGACGCTGATCTCGCTTGCGATCACCGTCGCCTTCCTTTACAGCGCGTTGGTCACGCTCGGCGTTGTCGAGGGCTTGGACCTGTGGTGGGAGCTGGCGACGCTGGTGGCGATCATGTTGCTCGGCCACTGGATCGAGATGCGTTCGATCAACCAGGCACAGGGCGCTCTCAAGGAACTCGCGAAGCTGCTGCCTGATATGGCGGTGCGGTTGGATGAGGCCGGTACCGCGAAGGAAGTCCCTGTCGCGGAACTGAAGCGCGGCGACCTGCTGCTCATCAGGCCCGGCGCGAGCATTCCCGCCGACGGCGTCGTGAAGGAAGGGACCAGCGCCGTCAACGAAGCGATGATCACCGGCGAGTCCAAGCCGATGGACAAGTCGACGGGCGACCGGGTGATCGCCGGCACCGTCAACGGACAGGGCTCGTTGCGTGTCGAGGTGACGGGAACCGGCGACGAGACCGCGCTCGCGGGTATCATGCGGCTCGTCGAGCAGGCCCAGACGTCGCGCTCGCGCGCCCAGGCCCTGGCGGACCGGGCGGCGTTCTACCTCACGATCATCGCCATCGTCTCCGCCGCGGTTACCGCCATTGTCTGGCCACTCCTCGGTCGACCGTGGAGCTTCACGATCGAGCGCGTAGTGACCGTGCTCGTGATCGCCTGTCCCCATGCGCTGGGTTTGGCCATCCCGCTGGTGACCGCCATCTCGACCACGATTGGCGCACGGAACGGCCTGCTCGTGCGCGATCGACGCGGCCTGGAAGAGGCCCGTTTGCTGAACACGGTCGTGTTCGACAAGACAGGCACGCTCACGCTCGGTTCGCACCGCGTCGTGAAGACCACTGCCGCCGATGGACTCACCGACGACGAGGTGCTTCGCGTGGCCGCGTCGGTCCAGCGCGACGCTGAACATCCGATCGCGCAGGCGCTGATGACCAGCGCCAAGGAACATGGCATCGACGTTCCGATGTCGCAGGACTTCGAGTCCATGCCGGGACGCGGCGTGCGCGCAGTCGTCGAGGGGCGCTCGCTTCACGTTGGCGGGCCGGGTCTGTTGAGAATGCTCGCGGTCGAACCGCCGGAGACGCTTCGGCGGGCTGCCGAATCAGCGGCAGCCGATGGTCAATCTGCAACCTACCTGGTGGAAGGCGACCGGGTGCTCGCCGTATTTGCGATCGCGGATGCCATCCGTCCCGAATCGTTCGACGCGGTCAAGCGGCTGCACGACGAAGGACTGGAGGTTGTCCTGCTGACGGGTGATTCCACGGCGGTCGCAAACGCGGTCGCGAAGGAACTCAACATCGACACCGTCTTCGCCGAGGTATTGCCCGAGGACAAGGTGGCAAAGATCGAGGAGCTGCAGGCCCAGGGCAAGCGCGTCGCGATGGTGGGTGACGGTGTCAATGACGCTCCGGCGCTGCTCACGTCCGACGTCGGCATCGCCATCGGCACAGGGACGGACGTCGCGGTCGAGGCCGGCGACGTCGTACTCGTGCGCAGCGACCCGCGCGACGTGCCAGCGATCATCGAATTGAGCAAGGCCACCTATCGCAAGATGATCCAGAACCTGTGGTGGGCCGCCGGCTACAACATCGTCGCCATCCCTCTCGCCGCTGGCGTTCTCGCCGCATGGGGGATCCTGCTGCAACCTGCGCTTGGGGCAGTGCTCATGTCGCTGAGCACCGTCGTTGTGGCAATCAATGCGCAGTTGTTGCGCCGGGCGGTGCGGTCCCCATGAACATGATTCGGGGACACCTGTGACCACGCGCCGGCTTCTTGCACTCAACGTTGGCTCGTCCAACCTCAAGGGCGCGTCCTATCTGTTCAACACTGAGGGACACGGCGCGCAGTCTCGTCTGCTCGAGCGCTCCCGGGCCGAAATTCCAGTCGGCGTGGATGCGCAGGAGCGCCTTGCCACCCTGCTCGAGGCATTGTCGGAGCCGTGGCCCAGCCCCGACGTGGTGGTGCACCGAATCGTACATGGCGGTGACCTGCACGACGCCCGCGAACTCGACGAAACCGTGCTCGCGAAACTGGATGCATTGGTGCCGTTCGCACCCTTGCACCTGCCGGTAGCCCTCGCTTTCGCGCGTGCCGCGCGCATGCGTTGGCCGCACGCGCGCCAAGGCGTGGCCTTCGACACCGACTTCCACGCGTCGCTCGCGCCCCGGAGCCGGCGCTTGCCTGTCCCTGAAGCATGGGATGCGCTGGGCATCCGCCGCTACGGTTTCCATGGACTCGCCTTTGCCTCCGCGCTCCGCATAGTGGCCAGCCACGACGCTGGAATCCTGAAGGGCCGCGCTGTCTTCGCGCATCTGGGGGGGGTGGCTGCAGCGTCTGCGCCGTCGAGGGCGGCCGCAGCCGCGACACCACCATGGCGCTCACTCCGCTGGGTGGAATCCCGAGCCCTACCCGCTCCGGAGATCTCGATCCCGGCGCGTTGCTGTATCTGCTGAGGCATGAACGCCTGGATGCGCAGGCGCTTGAAAACGGCCTGTACCGCAGTGCAGGCCTTACCGGAATCGCCGGCCATGGCGACATGCGCGTGTTGCTGACGGATCCCGGCCCGCAGGCCCAGCTTGCCGTGGAGCTCTTTGCAGTCCGGACTGCGCAGTCCATCGCGGCCATGGCCACGGCAATTAGCGGTCTCGACCATGTCGTCTTTTCCGGCGGCATCGGCCATCGCGCGCCGGTTTTGCGGGCTCGCATCGTCGCGCGACTGGCCTGGCTCGGCCTGGCGCTGGCACCTGACGTCAACGATGCTGGAGCCACGCGGATCGACCGCGGGGGCGGGCCGAGCATATGGAACGTCGCGATCGAGGAGGAGCGCGAACTGGCTGAATCGGCACTCGCCTGGCTGTAGCCACGACACGCCCCAAGGGTCGGCTCCGGTGGGGAATCACTCCTCGATCCGTGACGACGTGAGCACCGCTGCGAATCCACCACCGGGGGTGCGCATGTTCGTGGTCTGGCCCTGGTACAGCCTGGCCGCGAACAACAGGACACCCGCCTCGGACGCGAAGCAGCGCACATCCGCCTTGAGGGACTGGCCCCCATGCACGATCCGCATGCTCGGTGGCGCGAAGGCCTGTGCGATGTAGGTCGCCGACGCCATAGACGCCCAAGTCCGCCGGGTCAACTTGTCGCCCCGATAACTCCCACGGCTGCCAAACCCTGCTGCAGGCTTGAAGAAATATCCGTTGCGCACTGCCCACAACGCATCCCGGTTCGCGCGCACGAGTTCGACCGTGGGCGGGATCACCTGGACCAGCAGTGCCGTCGAACCCGCATCGACCCCGAACCCGCCGAGCAGGGCCGGGTCCCCGAGCAACGCAAGGTTGCGCTTGTCGGCAAACAGCGCGTGTGCTCGGGGATGCGGCATCAGCGCGACGTCCCCTGCCAGGTAAGCCTCACGAATGTCTGCATGCGAGGCATCCTCGAGCGCGAAATCGGTCAACCGGTTGTAGACAGTGTCGATTCGACCGTGGGCATCCTCAAGCCCGTCCGGACCAAACGACAAATCCTCGGGAGCGCTGATCACGCAGTCCACGCCATGGTCCCGAAACGCGTTCGCGTACAGCTCAAACTCGGGGTAAAGGAACTGCGCTCGCGGAGTGCTGTCCACGATGGCCAGGCGCGACGGCGTGCGCCCGGATTGCTGCCGAGCATCCTCCATCCAGGCCGTGACGGCCGCATCACGCGCTTGGGCCGCGTTGGTCCAGGTGGCCCATGCTGGCGGCGCGCAAGACCGCACGGCATCGAGCAACAAGGCATTGAGGAGCAGACCGCCTGGATTGGTGTTGACCTCGATCAGCCGCGGGCCATCGACCGTCAGGTGAAAGTCCAGACCCAGGACGCCCCCCCGCCGAACCCGGATCATGGGTTGCAATGTCAGGGGCCCATTGCAGGACCCGTTGGCTATATCCCGGGTTTCCTGCGACGTCGAAGACCGCCGCCGCGACTCGTCCCATGGCCTCCAACGCGGGCCGATCAACGAACAAGGCATAGGGTGAAAATAAGTGCGCGTGTACGGCGGGATCAGTCGTGAACTCCGGAAAGGCACCCCGGATCGACTCGTGCAGACGGAGGATGTCGACCACTTCGCATGCACACCGCTGGTTGAGCGGCGCGCTTTCCAGGGTGGCACAGTCGATCTCGCAGCCTGTCTGTCCAACTATTATCGGAGTCCGCGGTTCAACCACAACAGGGATTGTTCTGTTGGATCGGTGGACATGGCACTGTTCCGAACGAGCAGAACACACAGCAGTCGCCTTGATGCGGACGCAAAACCGCTCCACAGCCCGTGCACTCATAGAAGAATTGACACGCTGTGATGGGCATTGTCTCGGTCGCCCGATGGCCGCACTCCGGGCAGGTCAAGATGCTTTCCAGCTTGACGTCACTCACCGCCAGTCCGCACCTTGGCCGGGAAGCCTGCTTCCGTGACTGCACGCGCGATTCCGGCTGCATCCGTCTGGCTCGATTCGAACGTCACCGTGACTGTTTCAGCCCGGGTGTCCACCTTCACATCGGCCACGCCCGGCACCTTCTCCAGCGCCTTCCTGATGGTGATGCCGCAGGCGGGACAGGTCATGTTCTCAGCATCGAGCATCACTACGGTTGCGGGCGTCGCAAGAGCGGCACCGACCGACAGAGCAGCCACCAGGGCCAGTATCCACTTGTGCATCGCGCCTCCTACAGAATCCAGACGATGTAATAGGGAAACAGCAGCAACAGGACGATGAGGGCTGTCGCCAACCAGAGCCAACGTCGCCTGCGTCGCAGAGCGTCCGGGGCGATGCAACTGCCATCCACACCGCACCGTGCCGCCGGTCGATACAGCATCCAAAACGCCACGGCCAAGGACAGTACGGCGGCGGCGCTGAACCAGGGCCTCAAGGGATCGAGAGCTGTCAGGGTGCCGATCCAGGCGCCACTGATGCCCAGCAGGACCAGCACCAGCGGCACGACGCAGCAGACCGATGCGCCAATGGCGGCGATGCTCGCGCCAACGATGGCTGGAACAGACGATTTGGCCGGGGTTGTTTGCATCAGAGCATACTAGCCTCTGTACCTAGGTACGGAGTCAAGCCGTGCGTCCGAACACGTTTACGATCAGCCGGCTGGCGGCGGCGGCCGATGTGCACGTCGAAACCGTGCGCTACTACCAGCGACGTAGGCTGCTGCGTCAACCCGAGCGACCCATAGGAGGCGTGCGTCGTTACGACGAAAACGATGTCAATCGGCTTCAGTTCATCCGGCGCGCTCAGATGATGGGATTCAGCCTCGACGAGATCGCTGGCCTGCTAGAGATCACAGGCGAACGTTCTTGCGAGCAGACCCGTCAGCTGACCGAGCGAAAGCTCGTCGATGTCCGTCTACGAATCCGCGAGCTGCGACAGCTGGAGAGGGATCTCGAACAGAAAATAGCGCGGTGCGCCCAAGTGCCGGCGGGAGAGTGCTGCCCAACCCTCGATTTTCTGGAGCGGCCAAGAAAGCCAGCTGCGACAGGCAGTTAGCTCACTTTCGGCCCGTTTTTACACGAATCCCTGCCGACCCTCCACACAGCCGACAATAGTCCCCATGAAACCCCAAGCCCGACCGACCACAACCACGCCCGACCTCAGGAAATACGCCTGGCTCGCCATCGCGACCGCGGTGCTGACGGTCCTGCTCAAGGGCAGCGCCTGGGCGATCACCGGTTCGGTGGGCCTGCTGTCGGACGCCGCCGAGTCGATGGTCAACCTGGTGGCCGCCATCGTCGCCCTGGTCACGCTGACCATTGCCGCCCGGCCGGCCGATGACGACCACCACTTCGGCCACGGCAAGGCGGAGTATTTCTCCGCCGCGCTGGAAGGGATCATGATTTTCGTCGCCGCGGCCTCGATCATCTACCTCGGCATCGACCGCCTGCTCAACCCGCGGCCGTTGGGATCGCTCGGCATCGGCCTCGCCATTTCGATCGTGGCCGCTGTCCTCAACGGCGTCGTCGGGCGGATCCTGATCAAGGTCGGCACCCGGCATCGCTCCATCACCCTGCGTGCCGATGGCAAGCACCTGATGGCCGACGTGTACACCTCGGTCGGCGTCGTGGTGGGCCTGGGCCTGGCGTGGCTGACGGGCTGGAACTGGCTTGATCCGGTGATCGCGATCCTGGTGGGCGTGAACATCCTGGTGACCGGTTACCGGCTGATGTCCGAATCCGCCTCGGGCCTGATGGATGCGACCCTGTCCGCCGAGGACAACGCTAGGATCCAGGCCATCCTGGACGCGCACGCCGAGCCGGGGCGGATCGAATTCCACGCCGTGCGCACGCGCGAGGCGGGGGCGCGCCAGTTCATGGAGATGCACATGCTGGTGCCCGGCGACTGGACGGTGCTGCGCGGACACGACGCCATGGAAGACCTGGTGGAGAAGATCGTGGCGGAGTTCCCGGCCATGCGCGTGACGGGGCACCTTGAGCCGGTCGCCGATCCCCGCAGCTATGAGGACATGGCGCTGTAACCCGCGCACAGGGGCCGCACACCCGCGGCCCTGCTTGTTGCGCCACCGGGTCAGGCGCCGCCGGGCATTCCTTCGCGCCTGCTCCTCGTTACTTCCAGATCGCCGCGAAGCCGTTCGGATGCTGGCCCGGGTTGGCATACGAGAACGTTTCCAGCTGGCCGGCGGTCATGGTGGTGATCTCCGGACGCGCGGGATCGCCGACGATGAAGTTGCCGTTGCCGTCGATGCCGGCGACGTAGATGAAGTGTCCGCCGCCGCCGGGCAGGCCGCCGTTGAGGATCACGGTCTGGCCGGACTCGAGCGCGCTGCGCACCGATGCGGCGGAGCCGCTGGGATTGAAGCTGGCCTGCAGGCCGGCCTTGCGTGCACCCGCTGCGATCAGCGAGGCGTCACCCGGCACGCCCTCACCCCAGCTCTGCCCGATCAGGCCCACCGCCTCATTGCGCGTGGTCATGTTGTTCGGACGCACGCCCCAGGCGGCCAGCGCCATGGTCAGCGAGGCCGGGCCGCAGGACCAGCCATCGGGCTGCTGCAGGTAGAAACTGCTGCGGTCGGTGCTGGCACCGCCGGGACCCGGCACCGGATCCGGGTCCGGAACCGGAGCCACATCGCCCCCGCCCGGTATTCTGAGCACCTGCCCGGCGAAGATCAGGTTGGGGTTGCCCAGGCCGTTGAGTCGGGCCAGGGTCTGCCAGTCGGTGTTGTTGGCCGCGGCGATCGTCGACAGGTTTTCCCCGGGCTGCACGGTGTGCGTGCCCGTCGCCGGCGGCGCGGCATCGCCACTGCCCGGGGTCCGCAGCACCTGGCCGGGATAGATCATGTCCGGATTGCCCAGGCCGTTCAGCCGCGACAGCGTCTGCCAGTCGGTACCCAGTCCGCTGGCAATCTCCGAAAGCGTGTCGCCGGCACGAACGGTATAGGAACCCGGATCGGCCTGGCCGCCACCGCCCGGAAGCTGCAGCACCTGGCCCGGATGGATGATGTTGGCGTCGCGCAGGCCGTTGAGCTGGGCCAGGGTCTGCCAGTCGGTGTTGTTGGCATTGGCGATTGCCCACAGCGAGTCGCCCGCCCGCACCGTGTAGCTGCCTGAGGACGGCGTGGGCGTCGGAGCGGGATCGGGCGCCGGACCCGGATCGGGCGCAGGCCCCGGATTGGCGACGTTGCCGCCCGGCGGCGGCAGCGGCGTGGTCGCCTGCTGGCGCACGCGGTCGGTCGCCTCGCCGGAGGTGATGCGGCCGTCGCGGTTGGCGTCCAGGCCGATGTTCTGGGTATAGGCCTTGCCATCGCCGGTGTCGAACAGCGTGGCGTTCGGATCGGTGATCGGACGGCCGGCGAGCACGTTGGTGTACAGGCCTTCCAGCGTGCCCAGCCGTTCGCCCTTGTAGGTGCTGAAGTATTTCTCGACGTAGTCCAGCTGTTCGATCGCGCTCATCTGCGACAGCGCATAGGTCGAGGTCCCCAGTCCCTGTGCGGTCGGCGGGATGAACTGGATCAGCCCCGTGGCGCCGCTGAGCTGGTTCACCACGTCTGGGCTGAAGGTCTGGGCGGACTCGAAGCTCATCACCGCCATCAGGTACTCGGGCTTGGTGCCGATCCGCGCCGAGATCGCTTCCACCTTGTCGATGAAGGCCTGGGTCACGTGCGGGTTGCCGCGCACGCCGGCGATGTCGTTGTAGTCGTAGCCGCTGGGGCTGGTGAAATCGCCGGGCCGGTCGACGAACGCAGCGTTGGCGGTGGGGGATGGAGAGGCGGCGATGGAGTCGAAGGTCATGGGCGGCGCGTCCTTTCGGCGATATCGGGACAGTCCTGCAACCGGAACCGCGCGACAACCTAGGGACCCCCCTAAGCCCTTGCTCCGTTTCACATTTCGGCACCATGCCGGGCTTGTGTAAGCTGCCGGCGATGATTCCCGCCGAACTACAGGGTTCCCTTGAATTCCACCGCACCCTGGTGCTGGTGTTGGACCTGTGCGGAACCTTTGCGTTCGCGGTCAGCGGCGCGACCGCGGGCGTACGCCAGCGCCTGGACCTGTTCGGCGTGCTGGTGCTGTCGTTCGCGGCTTCGACCTTCGGCGGCATCAGCCGGGATGTGTTGATCGGCGCGACGCCGCCGGCCGCGTTCCAGGACTGGCGCTACCTTGCGGTCGCGATGGCGGCGGGTGTGATCACGTTCTACTGGGCGCCCATGATCGAACGGCTGCGCAACCCGGTGCGGATGCTGGACGCGGTGGGCCTCGCGTTCTTCGCCGTTGCGGGCACTGAAAAGGCGCTGGCCTTCGGACTCAGCCCGGTCATGGCCGCGCTGATGGGCATGCTCACCGGCATCGGCGGCGGCATCGCGCGTGACCTGCTGCTGGCCGACGTGCCGGTGGTGCTGCGCGCCGACCTCTACGCGGTGGCAGCGCTCGCTGGCGCGGGCATCGTGGTGGCCGGGCACATGCTGGACGTGCCGATGTTGCTGCCGGCCGTCATCGGCGGCCTGGTCTGCTTCGGGCTGCGGATGGCGGCCCTGCGCTGGGGCTGGCAGCTGCCCATGGCACGCGGCTCGCAGCCGCCGGACGGCGACGGGACGCGCTAGACTGGCGGCACTGTGCGCGCGCATGCCCTGCCCCTGCAGATACTTCTTGCCATTGCCCTGGTCCTGAACGGGATCGGTGGCGCGATGGCGGGCGTGCTTGTCGGGCTGCCGATGCATGGCGTGGCTTCGGCCAAGGTCGAGGCAACCGTGGAACTGTCGGCCCAGTCCGACGATTGTGCCGATCATGCCGATGCCGATGCCGTCGCCGTCGCCGTCGCCGCCGAGGCCGAGGCTCACGCCCCTGCCTCCACATCCGACTGCCATTGCGCCGATGGCTCCGATTGCAGCGACAGTCCGCAGTGCCGCCAGGCCTGCATGCACGCTTCGTTGGCGGTTGCGCCCGCCGTGCCTTGCGCTGTCATCCGGCCGCGCGCGGATGCGAGCCTGCATCGATTGGCCGCTGGCCATCCGGCGCCGCCTCTGCCGAGCCCCATCCGTCCCCCGATCGCCTGAACACGGCGCCTTTTGGCGCGCGTTCCCGACTGTCGCCCGGCATTGCCCGGGCCGCAATCCACTGACTCCCGATGCCGCGGCAAGGCCCGCGGCGTTGCAGCGTGATCCGGAGATTCCATGCGACACATTCCCCGGCGCACTGGCGCGAGCATTCCCCGACGTCGTTTCGTGCAGGGCCTGGCCGCAGGCGGGGCCATGGCCGCGCTGGGCCTCGGTGCCCGGCCAGGCCATGCCGCGGCTCCCGTGCAGACCACCCTCAGCGGCAGCCGCTTCGATCTGTCGATCGGCCGATCGGCGGTGGATTTCACCGGCCGCCCGCGCCTGGCGACCACCGTCAACGGCAGCCTGCCCGGCCCCCTCCTGCGCTTGCGCGAAGGCGACACCGTCACCCTGCGGGTGGCCAACCGCCTGCGTGACGGCTGGTCCTCGATCCACTGGCACGGCCTGATCCTGCCGGCGAACATGGACGGGGTGCCGGGCCTGAGCTTCGATGGCATCGCGCCCGGTGAAACCTGGCAGTACCGCTTCCAGGTCAACCAGTCGGGCACGTACTGGTACCACAGCCATTCGATGTTCCAGGAGCAGGCCGGACTGTACGGCGCGATCGTCATCGATCCGCTGCAGCCGCCGCCCTATCACTACGACCGCGAGCACGTGTTGCTGCTGTCGGACTGGACCGACATGGATCCCGAGGCGCTGTTCCGGCGGATGAAAAAGGATTCCGCCTTCGACAACTACTACCAGCGAACCGCGGGCGACTTCGTCCGCGACGCGCGTGCCGATGGCCTTGCAGCCACGCTGCGCGACCGCGCGATGTGGGGCCGGATGCGGATGACGCCGACCGACATCTCCGACATCAACGGCCACACCTACACCTACCTGCTCAACGGCGCCGCGCCGGCGGGCAACTGGACCGGCCTGTTCCAGCCCGGCGAGAAGGTGCTGCTGCGCTTCATCAACGCCTCGGCGATGACCTATTTCGACGTGCGCATCCCCGGCCTGAAGATGACCGTGGTCGCGGCCGACGGGCAGTACATCCACCCGGTCACGGTGGACGAGTTCCGGATCGCGACCGCCGAGACCTTCGACGTGCTGGTTGAACCGCGCGGCCAGGATGCGTATGCGATCTTTGCCCAGGACAGCGGCCGCACCGGCTATGCCCGCGGCACGCTGGCCGTGCGCCACGGCCTGGCGCCGCCGGTGCCGGCGCTGGACCCGCGCCCGCTGCTGACCATGGACGACATGGGCCACGGCGGGATGGATCACGGGGCAATGGATCACGGGGCAATGGATCACGGGGCAATGGATCACGGGGCGATGAACCACGCGGCGATGAACCACGCGGCCATGGACCACTCCGCGCACGCCGGCCACGGCACGCAGCCGATGGCGGGCATGGACCATGGCCCCGGCGGCATGCAGCAGCACCCGGCCAGCGAGGACGGCAATCCGCTGATCGACATGCAGGCGATGTCGCTGGCGCCGAAGCTCGATGATCCCGGCGTCGGCCTGCGCGGCAACGGCCGCGACGTGCTGACCTATGGCGCGATGCGCAGCCTGTTCGACGATCCTGACGGCCGTGATCCGGGCCGCGAGGTGGAGCTGCACCTGACTGGGCACATGGAGAAGTTCGCCTGGTCGTTCAATGGAAAGAAGTTCATGGACGCCGAGCCGCTGCGCATGACCTACGGCGAACGCCTGCGGGTCGTGCTGGTCAACGACACCATGATGTCGCACCCGATCCACCTGCACGGCATGTGGAGCGACATTGAAGGCGCGGACGGGAATTTCCAACTGCGCAAGCACACCGTGGACATGCCGCCAGGCACCAGGCGCAGCTTCCGCGTGCGCGCCGATGCGCTCGGCCGCTGGGCATTCCACTGCCACCTGCTGTACCACATGGAGGCGGGCATGATGCGCGAAGTGCGTGTGGAGGAGCAGGCATGAGCGGCATGCATGCCACCCTGCTTTCGTTGGCCATCGTGCTGGCGACGGCTGCGACCGGCCAGGCGCAGGCACAGGATCACTCGACGACGGGCCATTCGCAGATGGACCATTCCACGATGGACCACTCGACCATGGACCACTCGGCCATGGATCACTCGACCACGGACCACTCCGGTCATGCCAGCCCATCAGGCTCCCCGGCCCCCGTCACCCCGATCCCGACGCTCACCGACGCCGATCGCGCGGCCGCCTTCCCGAAGCTCGAGCGACACATGACCCACGCGTCGGCGATCAACAGCTATCTGCTGTTCAACCGCTTCGAGGCCTGGGACGCCGACCCCGGCAGCGGCCAGGCCTGGGAGGCGCAAGGCTGGTTCGGCACCGACCTGCATCGGCTGTGGCTGCGTACAGAGGGCGAACGCAGTGGCGGCACGACGGAGTCCGCCGACCTCGAGCTGCTCTACGGGCGCAGCGTCTCGGCCTGGTGGGACGTGGTTGCGGGCGTGAAGCGCGAATTCGCCCCCGACGACTCGCAGACCTGGGCGGCGTTCGGCGTGCAGGGACTCGCGCCTTATATGTTCGAGGTCTCGGTGACCGGCTACGTGGGCGAATCAGGCCGCACGGCGCTGGTTGCGGAAGCCGAGTACGAGCTGTTGCTCAGCAATCGCCTGATCCTGCAGCCTGTGGTCGAAGCCACCCTGTTCGGCAAGGATGACCCGGCGCGCGGCGTGGGTTCGGGACTGTCCTCGATGGAAGCAGGCCTGCGCGTGCGCTACGAGCTCAACCGCCACTTCGCGCCGTACATTGGCGTGGTCCATGAGCGGACGTTCGGCGGCACCAGCCGGCTGCGTCGCAGCGACGGCGGCTCAAGCCGCGACACACGCGCTGTTATCGGTTTCAGATTCTGGTTTTGAAACAGTCACATAAAGGATATTTGCAATGAATGACATCAACAAGAGTTTCGCCGTGGTGCTGGCGGGTATCTTCGGTCTGCTTGCGGCCTGCACGGCCGACAGCAGCACCTCGGCTGCGCCCGTGGGTCCGCCGTCCGTGCCTGCGCACAGTCCCGTTGCGCCGGCGAACACTGCCGAATCGTCGCTGCTGGTGGTGCACAAGAGCCCCAGCTGCGGCTGCTGCGTGGCCTGGATCGAGCACATGCGCGACGCCGGCTTCGCCGTCGAAGTCCACGACCACGACGACATGGGCCCGATCAAGCAGCGGGCCGGCGTGCCCTACGCCAAGGGCTCCTGCCACACCGCCGAGATCGACGGCTATTTCGTCGAAGGCCATGTCCCCGCGGACGACGTCAAGCGCCTGCTGGCAGAACGTCCGGATGCCCGCGGCCTGACGGTGCCCGGAATGCCGGCCGGATCACCGGGGATGGAGCTGCCCGACGGCACGGTCCATCCCTACGCGGTCGAGCTGGTCCAGCACGATGGCAGCACGACCGAATACGCCCGCCACGGCGACTGAGCGGATGCGGGCGCCCGGTCCGGGCGCCCCTTGCGGGCCACTGCCGGATCAGTCGCGGCGCGGTTTGATCTGGCCGACGACGCTGCGGAGCTCGTCGAAGCTGTCGACGTTGCCGCTCGCCTCGATCTTGAAGTGGTCGGCCCCGGTGACGCTGTACGTGCCGTATTTCCCGGCACTGTTCCACTCTTCGCTGAAGAGCTGGCCGTCGCGGCTGTAGGTGCGTTCAAAGCCATCGCTGGTCTCGGTGCTCTCTTCGACGCCAAAGGCGCTGGCCATCGCCATCATCGAGCCCATGGCGGCAAGGTCGACGATCTCGACCTGGATCTCGCCGGAACCGTCGCCAGCCGCATACGTGGCCGATGCCTGGCTGATCTCCATGCCCATGCCGCTGTTGCGGCTGGCGGAAATGGCGGTGCGGGCCCTGTTTCCAAGCCTGTCAGGCAGCAGCGCACGGAGCGCTTCGGGTGCAAGCGCCGGCACCGGCTCGCCGTCCGCGCCGGTGCTGCCGGACATGGCGCCCATCATCGCGCCCAGCGCCTTGGCCTGCGCATCGCCGTCGCCGCTGGCCTTGGCCGCTTCAACGTCGCGGGCAGCGGCCTCCATCCGCTTGCCCATCCGCTCCAGCTGGCCGAGCCGGCTGTCCTCGTCGAAGGTCACGTCGCTGCCGCTGCTCCCGCCCAGTGCCCCGGTGGCAAGCGCGCCCGCGCCGGTGATCCCGGCCAGGATCGCGCCCAGGACCAGGCTCAGCACGAAGGTGATGACCACGCTGACCGCCGTGTAGCCCAGCGATTTCTCCGGCGGGCATTTCATGGTGTGCGGCAGGCCGAGGTACAGCAGGTAGATGCTGTACGCGGCACCGGCCAGGGCGATCAGCCAGCCGAGCCAGGGGATGACCACCCCGATGCCGGCCACCCATGCCGCCGTCCATGCGTAGCCGACCGCTTTGAGCGCCTGCACGTGGTCCTTGCGGCCGCCGAACGACGGCGCCAGCGCGTTGACGATCATCGCCACGACGTACAGCACCACCAGGCCAAGCACATAGCCAAGCACCATGCCGAACAGGCCCATCAGGATCGGCGTGCTCACGTTGATGCCGAGCATGCTGTGCCCGATCAGGCTGCCCTTGATGAAGCCGAACACCGCCGGGATGGCGGCAAGGATCATGATGTAGCGCGTGTAGAGCCCCTTGATGCTCGCGTCTTCGGCGGCGATCACCGGCCACTCCGTGCGCGGCGACGTCAGGATCGCCTGGACCCTGGCAGGCAGGGATGCGGCGTCGGTCGAGGGGCGGCGGGGGAACTGCGGGTCGGTCTCCATGGGGATCCTTTGCAAGCGTTGGCGATGACTGTCCCTATGATGTACGCCGCCCGCCTGCTGCACAGGACATCGAGGCGCAACGCGACAACATGTGTTGACGGAACGATTTCCCGCCCCTACAATTTCGGGCTCAGCAACGTGGGGCCATAGCTCAGCTGGGAGAGCGCCTGCATGGCATGCAGGAGGTCGGCGGTTCGATCCCGCCTGGCTCCACCACTCATCGACCAGGGCCGGTCATGAGTGCGGACGGTTTCAAAGTCCCCATCGTCTAGAGGCCTAGGACACCACCCTTTCACGGTGGACACCGGGGTTCGAATCCCCGTGGGGACGCCAACACGGAAAAAGCCCGCCTTCATGGCGGGCTTTTTCTTTGTGGGCAGGGCTGCGTTGCCGGTCCGTGTCGCTGGTGGTTCAGCCGCTGCCTTCGCGCGCGGCGATCTCCGGCCAGTCGATTTCCACGCCCTTTCGATGCCCCTTTTCGACCAGCTTCAGACCCGTCGGGTCGATGGTCAGGGTGTAGGCCTTGTCGCCGATCTGCACTTCGCGCTTGAGCGGTTTGTCGAGCTTCGTCGTCATGGGTTCACCTTTTGCTGTCGGGGGAACTGCGTTTCGAAGATAGCATCGCCCCCGGCGCGGGGCATGAAGGCAGCGGCGCCAGCGTGGCCACGCCATGCCCGCTTTCGGCCAGGTACTGCAGCCACTTGCCGAGGAAGGTGTTCATCCGCATCCGGTGCCCGAGCAGCTGCGCCGGCGGCGGGAACATGCCGATCGCGTCCTGCCAGCGGCGCCCGACGTAGCAGTGGGTGGCCTCCACCTGGCGCGCATCGCGATACAGCCGCAGGAACGCGGAAGGGTCCGGCTGGCCGGTGACCGGATCGGGCAGTGCCACGTAGGCCATGCGCAGTTCGCTGGTGTAGGCGTGGCGCTCGACCACGTCGAGGCGCAGGTCGAGGCCGTCTCCGATGCTGGAAACGTATCCGCCGACGGCCAGGTCGCCGGCTTCGAACAGGCGCACCAGCCGCGAATGGTTTTCCGCGTACAGCGCCATCAGCCAGCCGAGGCGGCTGAGACCGGGGACATGCAGGCGGCGGGCGACGACGTGCGACATGCCAACGATGCTACACGCTCGGCTAGAACATGCCGCGGCGGATCCCCAGGGTCGACATCACCTTGCTCGAGATTTCCTCGATCGAGGTGTGGGTGGTGCTCAGCACCGGGATGCGCTCGGCGCGGAACAGCGATTCCGCCGCCGCCACTTCGCGCTTGCAGGTCTCGAGCTCGGCGTACTTCGAGTTCGGGCGCCGCTCCTGGCGGATCTGCTGCAGGCGCACGGGATCGATGGTCAGCCCGAACAGCTTGGCGCGGTGCGCACGCAGGCGCGGCGGCAGGCGGTCGTGCTCCAGGTCTTCCTCGGTCAGCGGGTAGTTGGCCGCCGCAATCCCGTGGTGCAGCGCCAGGTAGACGCAGGTCGGCGTCTTGCCGGCGCGGGACACGGCCACCAGGATCACGTCGGCCGCGTCGTAGTTGATCGACATGCCGTCGTCGTGGGTCAGCGCATAGTTCATGGCGTTGATGCGCTTGTGATAGGCGTCGAAATCGACCATGCCGTGCGCCTGGCCGACGCGGGCCTGGCGGGTTTCGCCCAGCTCGGCCTCGAGCAGGCTCATGAACGGTTCGAACACGTCCAGCAGCATGGCGCCGCTGGCGGCGATGGCCGCGGTGAAGTCGACGTTGACGCAGGAGCTGACCACGATCGGCCGCAGCCCGCAGGCCTCGCCCGCCGCCCGGATGCGCAGGGCGATCTCCCCGGCGCGCTCGATGCTGTCGACGAAAGGAATGCGCTCGGGGGCGAACGCCGTGTCGCGGAACTGGGTGAGAAGGCTGTGGCCGATGGTTTCGGCGGTGATTCCGGTGCCATCCGAGACGTAAAAGACCGGGCGCGGCGTCGACATGCGTTTTTTCCTGCTGCGCCGCGGGCCCCGCGGCGGGATGGCTTGCTAAAATACCCGGACTCGACGCCCGGTGCCGCTGCCGGCCACCTTTCCCGCTGATCCACCGATTTCCCTCCGGAGTCCGCCTTGAGCGCCAACATCCTGTGGCTTGACGACCTTCGCCTGACCGACCTTGCACAGGTGGGCGGCAAGAATTCCTCGCTTGGCGAGATGATCGGCAACCTGGCCCGGCTCGGCGTATCCGTGCCCGGCGGCTTCGCCACCACCTCCGACGCCTTCAAGGACTTCGTCGCACACAACAACCTGCACCAGCGGATCTTCGACAAGCTCGCGACGCTCGACGTCGAGGACGTGCCCGCGCTGGCGCGCGCCGGCGGCGAGATCCGTGGCTGGGTGATCGACGCACCGCTGCACCCTGCGCTCGAGTCCGACATCCGCACCGCCTACGCCAAGCTCTGCGCCGACAACGGTGGCCAGGACGTGGCGGTGGCCGTGCGCTCCTCGGCCACCGCCGAGGACCTGCCCGATGCCAGCTTCGCCGGCCAGCAGGAAACCTTCCTCAACGTCACCGGCGCCGACGACGTGGTGGTCAAGGTCAAGGAGGTGTTCGCCAGCCTCTACAACGACCGCGCCATCGCCTACCGCGTGCACCACGGCTTCAAGCACGAGGACGTGTTCCTGTCCGCCGGCGTGCAGCTGATGGTGCGCTCCGACGTCGGCTCGTCCGGCGTGCTGTTCACCCTCGACACCGAGTCCGGCTTCCGCGACGTGGTGTTCATCACTTCAAGCTATGGCCTGGGCGAGAACGTCGTGCAGGGCGCGGTCAACCCGGACGAGTTCTATGTCTACAAGCCGACGCTGCGCAAGGAGCGCCCGGCCATCCTGCGCCGCTCGCTCGGCGCCAAGCAGATCCGCATGGTCTATTCCGACCAGCCCGGCGAGCGCGTGCGCAACGAGGACACGCCGGACGCCCTGCGTTCGAAGTTCTCGATCAGCGACGAAGACGTGCACGAGCTTGCCCGCCAGGCGCTGACCATCGAGCAGCACTACGAGCGCCCGATGGACATCGAGTGGGCCAAGGACGGCGTGACCGGCAAGCTGTTCATCGTCCAGGCGCGCCCGGAAACGGTGAAGTCGCGCGCCAAGGCCACCCAGATCGAGCGCTTCATGCTCGGCAGCCGCGGCCCCGTGGTCTGCGAAGGCCGCGCCATCGGCCAGAAGATCGGCAGCGGCGTGGCGCGCGTGGTGCGCACCCTGGACGACATGCATCGCGTGCAGCCCGGCGATGTCCTGGTCGCCGACATGACCGACCCCGACTGGGAGCCGGTGATGAAGCGCGCCGCCGCCATCGTCACCAACCGCGGCGGCCGCACCTGCCATGCGGCGATCATCGCCCGCGAGCTGGGCGTGCCTGCCGTGGTCGGCACCGGCAACGCGCTGGACGCGATCGAGGACGGCGCGACGGTCACCATCAGCTGCGCCGAGGGCGATACCGGCTTCATCTACGCCGGCGCCCTGCCCTTCGAGCGCATCACCACCGACCTGACCTCGATGCCCGAGGCACCGCTCAAGATCATGATGAACGTCGCCAACCCGGAGCGCGCGTTCGACTTCGGCCAGCTGCCCAACGCCGGCATCGGCCTGGCGCGACTGGAGATGATCATCGCCGCGCATATCGGCGTGCATCCCAACGCCCTGCTGCAGTACGACGCGCAGGATGCGGAAACGAAGAAGAAGATCGACGAGCGCGCCGCGGGTTACGCGGACCCGGTCAGTTTCTACGTCGACCGCCTGGCCGAGGGCATCGCCACGCTGACCGCGTCGGTGGCGCCGAACCCGGTGATCGTGCGCATGTCGGACTTCAAGTCCAACGAGTACGCCAACCTCATCGGCGGCTCGCGCTACGAGCCCGAGGAAGAGAACCCGATGATCGGCTTCCGCGGCGCCAGCCGCTACGTCGACAAGGCCTTCGCGGATGCGTTTGCCCTGGAATGCCGCGCGGTGCTCAAGGTGCGCGAGACCATGGGCCTGGACAACCTGTGGGTGATGATCCCGTTCGTGCGCACGCTCGACGAGGGCCGCCGCGTGCTCGAGGTGCTGGCCGCCAACGGCCTGCGCCGCGGCGTCAACGGGCTCAAGGTGATCATGATGTGCGAGGTGCCCTCGAACGCCCTGCTGGCCGACGAGTTCCTGGAGATGTTCGACGGCTTCTCCATCGGCTCCAACGACCTCACGCAGCTGACGCTTGGCCTCGACCGCGACTCGGCGGTGGTCGCGCACCTGTTCGACGAGCGCGACCCGGCGGTGAAGAAGCTGCTGTCGATGGCCATCCAGGCGGCAAAGGCCAAGGGCAAGTACATCGGCATCTGCGGCCAGGGCCCGAGCGACCATCCCGACCTTGCCGAATGGCTGATGCAGCAGGGCATCGAGTCGCTGTCGCTCAACCCCGACACCGTGGTCGACACCTGGCTCAAGCTGGCCAAGTCCAAGGCCACCGGCTGAGCGCCCGCGCCGCGTCCCCTGTGGGAGCGGCCATGGCCGCGATCACCGCGGCAGCAAGATTGGAAGGCCGGGCTTCGCAGCCCGGCCTTTCTCTTTTCCGCGCATGACCCGAGTGACGCGAATCCGTGGCACGCGTGCTATGCCGGGTCGCAGCTATAGCTGCTCCTACAATGAGGAGCACAAGGTTATTTGTGCGGGGCGAAGGTGCCCATGGCGCCGCGGTAGTGGCGGAGCTCGGCGATCGAGTCGTGGACGTCGCTCAGCGCGGTGTGTGCGGCCTGCTTGCGGATGCCGGCCAGCACGTCGGGCGCCCAGCGGCGCGCCAGCTCCTTGACGGTGCTGACGTCGAGGTTGCGGTAGTGGAAGAAGCGCTCGAGCTGCGGCATGCGGCGGTGCAGGAAGCGGCGGTCCTGGCAGATGGAGTTGCCGCAGATCGGCGACTCGTTGGGCTTCAGCCAGCGGCCAAGGAACTCCAGCGTGCGCGCCTCGGCTTCGGCCATCGGCACGCCCTCCTCCAGCACCCGCCGCCACAGCCCGGACTTGCCGTGCTGGTTGCGGTTCCAGTCGTCCATCGCCTCGAGCCGCGCCAGCGGATGCGCGATGGCAAGCTCGGGGCCTTCGGCCAGTATGTTGAGGTCGGCGTCGGTCACCACCGTGGCGATCTCCAGGATGGAGTCGTGGTCGGTGTCCAGGCCGGTCATTTCAAGGTCGATCCACGCCAGGCGGTTGCTGCTTTCGCTCACGTCGTTCCTTTGTCGGGTGTCGGTTCGCGGCGGGCATGCGGGGCCCGGCGCGGCAATCCCACATCATAACGTGGCGCCTGCAGCTGTCTCAGCCCGCGGCGCGCCCGCGCTTGCGCCGGAAGTAGTCGCGCAGCCGGGTTCCGGCCTCCACGTCAAGCACGCCGCCGCTCACCTCGACGCGGTGGTTGTGGCGCGCATCGGCCAGCAGGTCGAAGACGCTGCCGGCGGCGCCGGTCTTGGGATCGGCGGCCCCGTAGACCACGCGTGCGATGCGGGCGTGGACCATCGCCATCGCGCACATCGCGCAGGGCTCCAGCGTCACGTACAGCGTGCAGCCGATGAGCCGGTGGTTGCCCAGCGCCTGGCCGGCCTTGCGCATGGCCACGATTTCGGCGTGCGCGCTGGGGTCGTGCTCGCCGATGTTCCGGTTCCAGCCTTCGGCCACGACCTCGCCCTCCGGCCCCACCAGCACCGCGCCCACCGGGATCTCGTCGAACTCGCGCTCGGCGCGGTCGGCCAGCGCCAGTGCATGGCGCATCCAGGCCTGGTCGCGTTCGTCGGGGCTGCTGGCGTCATCCGGGTGCATCCCGCGCATTCTAGATGGCCCGGACCTGACCGGCATCAGCGGCACCCGCAGCCGCGGGGCCTAGAATCAGCGGATGGACACAGGCAACGCACCCGCGCCGTCCGGGCATGGCGGACAGGCACCACTGCGGCCGATGCAGGTCGACGTCGTCTCGGTGCAGTCGCAGGTCGTCTATGGCCAGGTCGGCAACACCATCGCGGTGCCGACGCTGCAGGCGCTGGGCCTGCGCGTGGCCGCCGTGCCGACGGTGGTGCTGAGCAATACACCGCACCATCCGACGATCCATGGCGGCGCGATCCCGCTGGAGTGGTTCGAAGGCTACTTGGCGGACCTGCACGCGCGCGACTCGCTGCGGCGCCTGAAAGCCGTGGTCGTGGGTTACCTCGGCGGTCCCGCCCAGGCCAGGGCGCTTGCACGCTGGATCGAGGCCCTGGTGCACGAGCGCCCGGGCATCCAGCTCTTCATCGATCCGGTGATCGGCGATGAAGACGTCGGCGTGTACGTCGATCCGGGCATGGTCGAGGCCTATCGCACCCATCTCCTGCCGCTGGCCGACGGCCTGGTGCCCAACGGCTTCGAGCTCGGGCTCCTGGCCGGTCGGCCGGTGGCAAGCGTCGACGAGGTCGTGGATGCGGCGCGCGCCCTGCTCGGCGGACGAACCCGCTGCGTGGTCGCCACCAGCGCGGCGCCGGCCAGCTGGCGGGCCGGCACGATGCGGGTGGCCGTGGTGACCCGTGAGTCCGTCGAAGTCATCGAGCACCCGCGCCTGGACAGCACGCCCAAGGGAACCGGGGACCTGTTCAGCGCGACCCTCGCCGGACACCGGCTTGCCGGATGCGGCGTTGCCGATGCAGCCAGGCGCGCCTGCGACCGCGTGCTTGAAGTCCTGGCCACCACCCGCGCCGCCGGCAGCGCCGAAATGCTGGTCTTCCCCGACCCGGCGCCGGAGGCCTGATCCACGCGCGTGCGGTGCGGATCAGCCCGCGCCCTGCCTGCGATGCATCAACACCCCTGCGACGCTCACGCCCGCCGCGACCAGCACCACGATGATCGTGGCCAGCGCGTTGATCTCCGGTGTCACGCCGAGCTTGACCTTGGAATAGATCACCATCGGCATGGTGCTTGCACCAGGGCCGGAGGTGAAGCTTGCGATCACCAGGTCGTCCAGCGACAGCGTGAAGGCAAGCAGCCAGCCTGCCAGCAGCGCCGGTGCGATCAGCGGCAGGGTGATCACGAAGAACACCCGCCAGGGCCTCGCGCCCAGGTCCATGGCCGCCTCTTCCAGGCTGTCGTCCATGCCCGCCATGCGCGAGCGCACCACCACGGTGACGTAGCAGGCGGTGAGCGTGATGTGCGCCAGCGTGATCGTGACCATGCCGCGGTCGGGCCAGCCGAAGGCCTGCTGCAGGGTCACGAACAGCAGCAGCGACGACAGCCCCATCATCACGTCGGGCATGACCATCGGCGCCGAGTTCATCAGGCTCAGCAGGCCGCGCCCCGGGAAACGGCCGAAGCGCGACAGCGCCAGGCCGCAGGCGGTGCCCAGGAACACGGCGGCGGTCGCGGTGATCCCGGCGATCAGGAAGCTGCGCTGCACCGCATCCAGCAGCTGGTCGTTGGCCAGCAGCGCGCTGTACCAGCGGGTCGAGAAGCCGCCCCACACCGTCGCCACGCGCGAGGCATTGAACGAGTACGCCACCACCGAGAGGATCGGGATGTACAGGAAGGCATAGCCCAGCACCATGGCGGTGTAGAGCAGGAAGGGATTGCGCTTCATGCCTCCGCCTCGCGTTCGCTGCGCCGGTTCTCGAAGTATTCGAACAGCAGCGTCGGCAGCACGATCATCACCAGCATGGCGATGGTCACCGCGGCCGCCAGCGGCCAGTCGCGGTTGGTGAAGAACTCGATCCACAGCACCCGGCCGATGGTCAGCGCGTCGGGGCCGCCGAGGATGTCGGGGATCACGAACTCGCCGACCGCGGGGATGAACACCAGCAGCGAGCCGGCGATGATGCCCGGCATCGACAGCGGCAGCGTCACTCGCAGGAACGCGTGCCATGGCTTGGCGCCGAGGTCCTCGGCGGCTTCCAGCAGGGTGAAGTCCAGCCGCATCAGCGTGGCGGTCAGCGGCAGGATCATGAACGGCAGGTAGTTGTAGACGATGCCGATGTAGACCGCGATGTCGGTGTGCAGCAGCGCGAAGTCCGGGCCGGCCAGCCCGACCGCCATCAGCGCCTGGGCCAGCAGTCCATTGGCCTTCAGGATGCCGATCAGCGCATAGGTGCGCAGCAGCGAGCTGGTCCAGAACGGCAGGATCACCAGCACCAGCAGCAGCAGGCGCTTCGCCGGCGTGGCGCGTGCGATGCCATAGGCGATCGGATAGCCCAGCAGCAGGCAGAACACGGTGGACACCGACGCGAACAGCAGCGATTTGAGATAGGCCGACACGTACAGCGGGTCGGACAGCAGCATCGCGTAGTTGGAGACGTGCAGGCGCAACGAGGCCGCGCCGTCGGCCGCGGTCTCGACCAGGGCCGTGTACGGCGGTGCCTGCCCGAACACCGCCTGCGCGAAGCTGATCTTGAGCACGATCAGGAACGGCACCAGGAAGAAGAGCCCCAGCCACAGCATCGGCAGCGCGGTGACCAGGAAGCGGCCGCGGCGGGTGCGGAATTCGTGGCCGACCGCGCGGAACCAGCCGAACAGGTTGCGCACCACGTCGAACCAGAAGTCCCACAGCCCCGCGTTGCGGACCTGGTTCATGCCGTCAGCACCACTGAGCTGGCCGCTTCCCAGCTGAGCCACAGGGTGTCGTCCCAGTCGTAGTGCGGCTCGGAGCTGCGGGCGACGTGCGTCTCCTGCACGCGCACGATGGCGCCGGCCTCCGTCTCGACCTGGTAGATCGAGACATCGCCCAGGTAGGCGATGTCGCGGACCTTGCCGACCACCACGTTCTCGGTGGCCACGCTGCCGCGCGGCGGCGGCGCCTCGTGCACGTCGATCTTCTCCGGGCGCACGGCCACGCTGACCGCGGTGCCTTCGGGCAGCGGGTCGCTGTGGCGCGCAAGCAGTTCGGCGTCGAGCGCATCGCACTGGACCCGCACCTGGCCCGTGGCCTCGTCGCTGCCCAGCACGCGGCCCTCGAAGATGTTGATGCCGCCGATGAACTCGGCCACGAAGCGCGTGGCCGGATACTCGTACAGCACCGCCGGCGTGGACACCTGGACGATGCGTCCGGTGTCCATCACCGCGATGCGCGACGACATCGTCATCGCCTCCTCCTGGTCGTGGGTGACCATGATGAAGGTGGTGCCGACGCGCTCCTGGATGTTCACCAGTTCGAACTGGGTGTGCTCGCGCAGGCGCCGGTCGAGCGCGCCCAGCGGTTCGTCCAGGAGCAGCAGCTTGGGCTGCTTGGCCAGCGCGCGGGCGAGCGCGACGCGTTGGCGCTGGCCGCCCGACAGCTGGTGCGGCTTGCGGTTGGCCAGCTGCGGCATGCGCACCAGCTCCAGCATCGCCTGCACGCGCTCGCGGATCTCGCTAGCGGGTAGCCGGTCCTGGCGCAGGCCGAAGGCGATGTTCTGCGCCACGCTCATGTGCGGGAACAGCGCGTAGCTCTGGAACATCATGTTGACCGGCCGCTGGTAGGGCGGCAGGTCGGTCACGTCCACGCCGTCGATCAGGATGCGCCCCTGGTCGGGTGCCTCCAGACCGGCCAGGATCCGCAGCAGGGTGCTCTTGCCGGAGCCGGAGCCGCCCAGCAGCGCGAAGAACTCGCCGCGGTAGATGTCCAGGGTGACGTCGTCGCAGGCATAGACCTTGCCGAAGGTCCGCGTGACCCCCTCGATGCGCACGAAGGGCTGTGCCGCCGGGTCACGCCAGGGTTCGGACGCCAGGCTCCGCACGGGGACCGGCATCGCCTAGCGGCCGCTCTTGATGCCGGTCCAGGCGCGCACGCGCTGGCGCTGCACGTCTTCCGGAAGCGACGTCGGGTCGACCAGCTTGGCGCGCACGTCGTCCGGCGGATACACGCCCGTGTCGCCGGCAATCTCCGGGTCGATCAGCGCCGTGGCCGCCTGGTTGGCGTTGGCGTAGGCAACGTGGTCGGTGATCGCGGCAATCACCTCGGGCTCCATCAGGTAGTTGACGAAGGCGTGGGCGTTGCCCGGGTGGCGCGCATCGGTGGGGATCGCGACCAGGTCGGTCCAGCGGATCGCGCCCTCCTTCGGGATCACGTAGCGGATGTCGGGGACGGGCTTTCCGGTCGCTTCCGCGGCCTCGGCCGCGACGTCGCGGGCCTGGCCGATGTCACCCGAATAGCCCATCACAAGGCAGGCGTCGCCGTTGGCCAGGGCGTCCTTGTATTCGGCATTGTTGAAGGTGCGGATGTGCGGCCGGATCGCGGCATAGACCTGCCTGACCGCGTCGATCTCGTCGGCGGCGCCCGCGTTCGGGTCGCGGCCCAGCCACAGCAGCGCCGCGCCGAAGGTCTCCTGGTCGTCGTCGAGGACGTGGATGCCGCAGGACGCCAGCTTCGCCGCGTTGGCGGGGTCGAACAACAGGCTCCAGGAGTCCAGCGGCGCGCCGTCGCCCAGGGCGGCCCGGACCTTGTCCACGTTCACGCCCAGGCCGGTGGTGCCCCACATATAGGGCACCGCGTGGGCGTTGCCCGGATCGATATCGGACAGGCCGTCCATGATCGCGGTGTCCAGGTGCTGCAGGTTGGGCAGCTTCGACTTGTCCAGCTCCGCGTACAGGCCGGCGCGGATCTGGCGCTGTGCGAAGGGGCGCGCGGACGGGAACACCACGTCGTAGCCGGAGCCGCCGGCGGTGAGCTTGGTCTCCAGCGTTTCATTGTCGGCGTAGACGTCGTAATTGACCTTGATGCCGGTGGCCGCCTCGAAGTTGGCGATGGTGTCGTCGGCGACATAGTCCGACCAGTTGTAGACGTTGAGCACCTTTTCCTCGGCACCCGCCGGCGCGTTGCCGCCGGCATCGCCGGTCTGGCTGCCACCGCAGGCGGCAAGGATCAGTGCACAGGCGAGCGGTGCGAGGCGCAGGGACACGGCGGTTCTCCGGAACGGTGTGGAAGCAGAGCATTGTTCGTAGCGCGTCCGGACGGTGTCAACGGGATTGACCCGCATCAGGCTCGCAATGCGGTATCTTCCCGCGCCTTGCCCGCGAACAGGCCCCGGAGATGGAAGAAATGCGCAAGTTCCCGCTGTGCGCCGCGCTCGCGGCCGCCCTCGCCTGCACCCTGCCCGCCCAGGCGCAGGAGGCTGAAAGCGCCGCCGAGGGCGCCTGGTCGTTCGGCGGCGAGGTGGTCGCGGCCAGCGACTATGTCTGGCGGGGCGTCTCCCAGACCATGGAAGACCCGGCGCTGCAGCTTGAGGGCTATGTCGAGCACCAGAGCGGCTTCTACGCGGGCGCGTTCGCCTCCAACGTCGACTTCGGCGACAGCGACGACGGCATCGACCATGAGGTCAACGCCTACATCGGCTGGGCCGGCGAACTCGGCGGCGGCGCCGATCTCGACGTGTTCCTGTCGCGCGTGGCCTACCCCGGCCACAACGGCGCCGACTACGACATCGACTACACCGAGATCGAGGCGACGCTGGGCTTCGCGGAGAACTACCGCGTCGGCGTGGCGTACTCGCCGGACATCTTCAACCTCGGCGGCAGGGGCTGGTACTACTACGCAGGCGCCGCGTTCCCGCTCGGTGACAGCGGCTTCGCCCTGGGCGCGCAGGCCGGCCATTACGACCTGGACGACGCCGCCGGCGACAGCTACAGCGACTGGCTGGTGTCGCTCGATCGCGACTTCGGGCCGATCAACGCCAGGCTGCAGTACACCGACACCGCCGGCTACAGCGAGCTGCTGGCGGAGTCCGTGGGCGACTCGCGCCTGGCCGACGGCCGCGCGGCGCTGCTGCTGACCTGGGCGTTCTGAACGAGGGCGTCCAGAGGCGCCCTACTCCCACTCTATTGTAAACAAGACATTTTTATCTTTTATATTCAATGGCTTATTTTCCTGCTAATTGGTAATACCATGAAAAATACCATGCTCAGAAAAGGCTTAACAATATTTTGAAAAATTGCCTACTGAGCGCTGCCGCACAGCTCCATAGGCCGCTTTCCTGGCTTTGCTTCCAGATGTATGCTCTTCTGCTCCTGCAGCTAATGGATCACCGCAAACAGGTTACTCGCCTGGGGATTCCCTTTCGACCCGAGCATCCGTATGAGACTCATGCTCGATTATTATTATTATAGAAGCCCCCATGAATAAATCGCTCATCATTTTCGGCATCGTCAACATAACCTCGGACAGTTTCTCCGATGGAGGCCGGTATCTGGCGCCAGACGCAGCCATTGCGCAGGCGCGTAAGCTGATGGCCGAGGGGGCAGATGTGATCGACCTCGGTCCGGCATCCAGCAATCCCGACGCCGCGCCTGTTTCGTCCGACACAGAAATCGCGCGTATCGCGCCGGTGCTGGACGCGCTCAAGGCAGATGGCATTCCCGTCTCGCTCGACAGTTATCAACCCGCGACGCAAGCCTATGCCTTGTCGCGTGGTGTGGCCTATCTCAATGATATTCGCGGTTTTCCAGACGCTGCGTTCTATCCGCAATTGGCGAAATCATCTGCCAAACTCGTCGTTATGCATTCGGTGCAAGACGGGCAGGCAGATCGGCGCGAGGCACCCGCTGGCGACATCATGGATCACATTGCGGCGTTCTTTGACGCGCGCATCGCGGCGCTGACGGGTGCCGGTATCAAACGCAACCGCCTTGTCCTTGATCCCGGCATGGGGTTTTTTCTGGGGGCTGCTCCCGAAACCTCGCTCTCGGTGCTGGCGCGGTTCGATGAATTGCGGCTGCGCTTCGATTTGCCGGTGCTTCTGTCTGTTTCGCGCAAATCCTTTCTGCGCGCGCTCACAGGCCGTGGTCCGGGGGATGTCGGGGCCGCGACACTCGCTGCAGAGCTTGCCGCCGCCGCAGGTGGAGCTGACTTCATCCGCACACACGAGCCGCGCCCCTTGCGCGACGGGCTGGCGGTATTGGCGGCGCTGAAAGAAACCGCAAGAATTCGTTAACTGCACATTCGGGATATTTCTCTATATTCGCGGTTCAGCAGGCATGTCCCCTTTGAGGGCGACCCGACGACAGGATAATCGACCTTATGGTGCGCAAATATTTCGGCACAGACGGTATTCGTGGCAAAGCCAACGAAGGCGCGATGACGGCGGAAACCGCCTTGCGCGTCGGCATGGCGGCTGGCCGTGTCTTTCGTCGCGGTGACCACCGCCATCGTGTCGTGATCGGCAAGGATACGCGCCTGTCGGGCTATATGCTTGAACCCGCGCTCACAGCCGGTTTCACCTCGATGGGCATGGACGTATTCCTTTTTGGCCCGCTGCCGACAACGTATAGGAAGAATAAACGCCCTTTTCACCCAAGTCCAACAGCTTTGGACCGCAGTTGACTCTTTCGACACCCCTGCGATGCAACCCAATCCGGCTGACGGGGAGCCAGCAACGCTGAAAATTTACCCTCCTCTTTCCCACTAGCGGCTCCTTTTCCGACAACCAGCACGGCGGATCCCTGCCGCGGCGCTGTGAACGCAGCATTTTGATTGGTATCGTTGGCCTTCAGGCTCGTCAGTCAAACAGACCCAGGAGCAGCTCAGCCGGTGGCGCCCGGCTTTCGGGTAACGCCCTGGTCCCGCTGGTTTCGGCTTTGTGCTTCAGGTGATCAAGGATCTGCTTGATCACTATAGGGTCTTCAATGCAGGCGATGACTTTCATGGCGCCGCCGCAGCCGCTGCAGGTCTCGATGTCGATATTGAAAACACGCTTGAGCCGTTGCGCCCATGTCATCGACGCTCGCCGTTGTGCTGGTGTTGCCGGTTCATCAGCCACCCTGACCTTGTTGCCCCTGCCCCGTTTTGCCGGCGTGACCAACGCCCGGTGCCGACTGTTGGGTGCGAACACCCCGTGGAAGCGGGTTAGGTTGACTCTGGGCTTCGGTACCAGGGCGGCCAGCCTTGCAATGAAATCCAATGGTTCGAAAATGACGTGCGTGGTGCCGTCCCGGTACGGCGTCTTGAGCTGGTAGCGCACGTTGCCGCCTCGTGTTAACGACAGCCGCTTCTCGGATACCGCCGGGCGGCTGATGTACCGGCACAGCCGTTCGAGCTTCTTGCGTTCATCGGCCCTGGCCGCCACGCCGGCGTGCAGGCTGGACCCGGCTACCTTGCCAATCCCGTCACCGAACGGATCACCACTGGTCGGCAGAGTTTGCAAAGTGAACACCTTTCGCCCCGCCTGTGAACCGACAGCGATACGGTAAGTGATCGAGTGCCCCAGCAGGGGTGTCATCGGGTCGTCATCCACCGCATCCGAGGCCAGATAGCTGTTTTCGACATCCCGTTCCAGCAGGCCTTGCCGTTCCAGATAGCGACCCACCCGGTGGGCGATGGTGTGCGTCAGCTGGGTGAGCTCTGGGCTGGTCGGCGCCTTGACCCAGCGGAAACGCGCTGAGCCGTGGGATTGCTCGACATACACACCGTCGAGAAACAGCATGTGGAAGTGAACATTCAGATTGAGCGCCGATCCAAAACGCTGGATCAGGGTGACCGCGCCCGTCTTGGCCACTTGGTGGGTATGGCCCGCTTTCTTGACCAGGTGCGTGGCAATGACGCGGTAAACGATGCCCAGCACCCACCCCATGATCTCGGGCCGGCTGGCAAACAGGAAACGCAGCTGAAACGGGAAGCTCAACACCCACTGACGCATGGGTTGTTCAGGCAGTACTTCATCAACCAGCAAGGCGGCACTTTCGGCCATCCGCCGCGCCCCACAGCTCGGGCAGAAACCGCGACGCTTACAGCTGAAAGCGACCAGGTGCTCGGCGTGGCAAGACTCGCAGCGAACCCGTAGAAAGCCATGCTCCAGCCGCCCGCATTGGAGAAATTCTTCAAATTCCCGTTGCACATAGCCCGGCAATTCCTTTCCCTGCTCTGCCATAAGCGCAGCGAATGCCGGGTAATACTCGTCAACGATCTGATAGAGAAGGGTTT
The DNA here is from genome assembly GCF_039548395.1 of Luteimonas changyuni. Lineage (NCBI taxonomy): Bacteria > Pseudomonadati > Pseudomonadota > Gammaproteobacteria > Lysobacterales > Lysobacteraceae > Luteimonas > Luteimonas changyuni. Next base: position 4,364 of record NZ_JBCLUZ010000004.1, on the reverse strand, counting down.
GCTCGGGTCGGTGGCTCTGGTAACGACCAGTATCCCGATCCCGGCTGGCCGTCCTGGCCGCCACATGAGGCATGTTCCGCATCCTTGCAATACTGTGTTTACATACAGTCTATCGCTTAGCGGAAAGTTCTTTTACCCTCAGCCGAAATGCCTGCCGTTGCTAGACATTGCCAGCCAGTGCCCGTCACTCCGCGGTCTTCACTGCGTGATCGAGTTGATCGACACCCGCCGTGACACGCTCCATGAAGTGCCTGCCTGCGTCTGTTAGCCGAACGCCCCGCGCATGGCGCTCAAATAGCAGGACACCAAGGTTATCCTCCAGCGCTTTCACACGCGCGCTGACGCTCGACTGGCTGATACCAAGTGCCTTGGCCGCATGCCGAAAATTCAGATGCTCGGCGACGGCGATGAACTGAACAAGGGAAATGAGCGGTATCCTGCCAGACAGGATACCGACATTCACGAGGTTTCGATGGTTAGTGCGCCGCATCGGAGCGGGCCTGCTACCAGTCGTCGGTTAGACGACTGGCGACTTCTCGGTGGCAGCCCCACGGAGCCGAAGGAGCACCAGCCCCAACGAAACCAGTACCGCCATCGCCGTGGCGTAACAGATCACGGGCCACGCTGTGTCACCGTTTAAAAGTGCCACCGCCAATGTCCCGACAATGCTGACTATCAGGCTTTGAACGCAGAAGTAGAACGCGACCGCTGATCCCGCGATGTCGTCGAACTCTGCCAAAGCGCCGTTCGCGGTAACGGACACCGTGAAGACAATACCGACCGCGACAACCCACATCGGTAGGATGAAGGTGAGGAATGACGGCGAGCCGTAAAGTTCGCCGATCCCCAACAGGACCGCTCCGCAAACAAGCAACGCCATCCCACGCGCCACGCATCCTGCGATGCCCCATCTGGCGACAAAGGACTTCGCGAAACGGGTTGTCACGATCATTACAAGCGCGACAGTGGCGAAGGCAAAGCTGAATCCGATCTCGGAATATTCCGCTTGGCCTATGAGCACACGGGGAGCCGTCGAGAAGAAGACGAAGTAGGTGCCCATACCGGCGCTAAAGCCGACAGTGTAAACCCAAAAAGCCGGACTCGCGAAGATCGGCAAGACAGATCGGCGCGTCTTGACTTGATCCAGAGGGCGGGTTTCGTGCCACCTGAAACCCGCATTTAGGAGTGCGAGCATCGCCAGTATAGCCAAAGTAATGAATATCGCCTGCCATCCCAAGAACTCGCCGATCAATACTCCGGCGATAGGGCCGAGCGCAGGCACGAACGCCAGCATCGAACTGAAAAGGCCGTAGATGACGACACCCTCAGGACGGTTGGCATAAACGTCGCGAACCGTCGCGAACGTCGCCACCAGCATGGCCGACGCGCCCACTGCTTGAAGTAGACGGAAAGCGACAAAGGCCGGTGCAGTTGAAGACCAAGCTGCTCCCAGAGACGCAATGACGAAAGCCGTTGCGCCCGCAAGTAGAATTGGCCGTCGCCCGATTCTGTCTGAGAGCGGACCAAAAATCACCTGGCCCACGCCGAGCATCACCATATAGAGGCTCAACGTGAGTTGGATCATAGCGGGCGTCGTGTTCAGGATGCCGGGCATCGCTGGAACGACAGGGAGATAAATATCCATCGCCAGTGAAGCGAGGATGTCGAAAGGAGCCATCAGCAGCAGTGCTGCCGGCAGCGTATAGGCCCACGCGGGGCGTGTGGTGGTCATGACGAATCAACCCTCGATTAAGGAATACCGGGCGACGTCTGCTCGTCAGCAATCAGATGAGACTAGCCTTACAGAGCGCCGCAACAACAATACTGGTTGTTGCGGCTTACTTGTCTGCTGACTTGGAATTTCCCATCTGATTACTCCACGCTTACGAATATGAATTGCTACATTTTATCCGATTATCTTTTGCTTCGCAATGCGGCATGGGCGCACTCAGCGTTCCAGCCCCCTCTGCCGCCCTAACTGCCACGACACCGACCCGCCCTGCACGATGCCCATAACCTCGCGGCCGAGTTGGCGGTCGATGATCGGCCGCCACGGGACAAGGGTGAACTCATGGGATTTCTCGACCACGGCGAACTTGCCGCTCGATAGATGCACGGTTCCGGTAAACTTGCCGCTGACGCTCTCGCCGTCCGTGGCGGCGCGGAACGGCAGGCCCTTACTCAAAGCCATATCCGATCCGACGCCGGCTACCTCGCGCTCCCGCAGGATGGCGAGAAGGTTGCGCCGGTAGAAGACGCGGCTGTCCCGGCTGCGGGTGGCGTCGCCCTGTTCGATATGGTGCTCGCGGCGCTGGTCCATGGCTTCGCGGACTTGTTGCCCGAAGCCGGTTGGCGCAAGGTCGGCCGTCTCGCCGTGGATCAGCCGCCGGTCCAGCCAGGTCGCGCCGTCCGATCCGATCTGTTTGTTCAGATCGACCGGGGAAAGGACGCGAACGCTGGCCTGACTGTCTCGGCCGGCGTCATGGGCGGCGGCACGGCTGACCAGATCATCGGGGATGCGCCATTGGTCGGCGTCGATCCGCTCGACGATACCGGCCCGGCGTAGCGCCTCCAGCCGGCGCACATGGGCATCGACATAGCCCTCATAGTCGCCGCCTGGAACGCGGCACGTATAGGAAGAATAAACGCCCTTTTCACCCAAGTCCAACAGCTTTGGACCGCAGTTGACTCTTTCGACACCCCTGCGATGCAACCCAATCCGGCTGACGGGGAGCCAGCAACGCTGAAAATTTACCCTCCTCTTTCCCACTAGCGGCTCCTTTTCCGACAACCAGCACGGCGGATCCCTGCCGCGGCGCTGTGAACGCAGCATTTTGATTGGTATCGTTGGCCTTCAGGCTCGTCAGTCAAACAGACCCAGGAGCAGCTCAGCCGGTGGCGCCCGGCTTTCGGGTAACGCCCTGGTCCCGCTGGTTTCGGCTTTGTGCTTCAGGTGATCAAGGATCTGCTTGATCACTATAGGGTCTTCAATGCAGGCGATGACTTTCATGGCGCCGCCGCAGCCGCTGCAGGTCTCGATGTCGATATTGAAAACACGCTTGAGCCGTTGCGCCCATGTCATCGACGCTCGCCGTTGTGCTGGTGTTGCCGGTTCATCAGCCACCCTGACCTTGTTGCCCCTGCCCCGTTTTGCCGGCGTGACCAACGCCCGGTGCCGACTGTTGGGTGCGAACACCCCGTGGAAGCGGGTTAGGTTGACTCTGGGCTTCGGTACCAGGGCGGCCAGCCTTGCAATGAAATCCAATGGTTCGAAAATGACGTGCGTGGTGCCGTCCCGGTACGGCGTCTTGAGCTGGTAGCGCACGTTGCCGCCTCGTGTTAACGACAGCCGCTTCTCGGATACCGCCGGGCGGCTGATGTACCGGCACAGCCGTTCGAGCTTCTTGCGTTCATCGGCCCTGGCCGCCACGCCGGCGTGCAGGCTGGACCCGGCTACCTTGCCAATCCCGTCACCGAACGGATCACCACTGGTCGGCAGAGTTTGCAAAGTGAACACCTTTCGCCCCGCCTGTGAACCGACAGCGATACGGTAAGTGATCGAGTGCCCCAGCAGGGGTGTCATCGGGTCGTCATCCACCGCATCCGAGGCCAGATAGCTGTTTTCGACATCCCGTTCCAGCAGGCCTTGCCGTTCCAGATAGCGACCCACCCGGTGGGCGATGGTGTGCGTCAGCTGGGTGAGCTCTGGGCTGGTCGGCGCCTTGACCCAGCGGAAACGCGCTGAGCCGTGGGATTGCTCGACATACACACCGTCGAGAAACAGCATGTGGAAGTGAACATTCAGATTGAGCGCCGATCCAAAACGCTGGATCAGGGTGACCGCGCCCGTCTTGGCCACTTGGTGGGTATGGCCCGCTTTCTTGACCAGGTGCGTGGCAATGACGCGGTAAACGATGCCCAGCACCCACCCCATGATCTCGGGCCGGCTGGCAAACAGGAAACGCAGCTGAAACGGGAAGCTCAACACCCACTGACGCATGGGTTGTTCAGGCAGTACTTCATCAACCAGCAAGGCGGCACTTTCGGCCATCCGCCGCGCCCCACAGCTCGGGCAGAAACCGCGACGCTTACAGCTGAAAGCGACCAGGTGCTCGGCGTGGCAAGACTCGCAGCGAACCCGTAGAAAGCCATGCTCCAGCCGCCCGCATTGGAGAAATTCTTCAAATTCCCGTTGCACATAGCCCGGCAATTCCTTTCCCTGCTCTGCCATAAGCGCAGCGAATGCCGGGTAATACTCGTCAACGATCTGATAGAGAAGGGTTTGCTCGGGTCGGTGGCTCTGGTAACGACCAGTATCCCGATCCCGGCTGGCCGTCCTGGCCGCCACATGAGGCATGTTCCGC